>NZ_JABUOH010000009.1 GCF_013391955.1 Candidatus Phytoplasma pruni | reverse complement strand
TTTTTGATTTCTTTGATGGAGCCGTTGGGGTTGAAGATAGTGATGGAGGAAATGGTGCCGTTGAGGGAGTAGGAGGCAACGGATTTTGTTCCGTCGGAGTGGGAGCGGGTGATTTGGGTAATTTTGTTGGTTTGGGGGTCGTAGTCGTTGATGTGGGCAGGGTCGCCGTTTGGGGAGTAGTAGGTTTCTTTGATGAGTTTGCCCGATTGAGGGTCTTATTCATTAACAGCGCCGGTGTTGTAGTAATCAATTTTTATATCTTTTGGAGGGGTTGGAGGGGGCGTGGTGTGTAATTTATTTTCATATTTTCTTCTACAATCTTTTCCATCGATTTGCCAATCGTCATAAAATATTCCTTCGTTGTAGACGTAAGAATGAGTATTTCCTTTGACATCATAAAGAGTGCGGTTGGATTTGCCTAATTTGCCTCGGATTTCGTCACCGGTATAAAAAGTATCTCCTTGAATAGGGGATTCTCTGAGCCATTTTTGGAGGGCGGAGTGGTAGGATTGAGAGTCTGTTGGATTTAATTCTTTTTCTGTAAGAGGAGTTGAAGTAATTGATACATTTGGTTGATTTTTAGATTTGAAAATGAAATAACCAATAATGGCAGATAATAAGAGGGTAGAAATAGATAAGACGATAAATCTTTTAGATTTAATTAATTTTTTTAAGTTCATAAAAGGACCTTCTTTCTTTATCTCTTCATTATACGTTTTTTTTGCAAGAGTTTGGGACAGGAATTGTTGATTTTGATAGCGAGGGGTGAAATTTAGGCGATAAAAAAGACCCCGGAAGAACAGGTATTTCGGGTTATTTGATGATTTCTTTGATGGAACCATCTTGGTTGTAATAAGTCGTTGTTATTTTTTTACCTGATTTTGGTTCGTATTCGGAGATAAATTCTAAAGAACCACCTGAACGATATGAAATAAATTTGGTTTCGTTGCCAGATTGAGGATCATAGTCAATGATGTGGGTAATTGTGTTGTCAGGGCGGTAGACGGTTTTTTTTATTTTTTGCTCCATAGTGTTATATTCATACATATAGTTCATTGGTCCGTTGGAGCGGTAGTGAGTTTCTTTAACCATTTTTCCCGATTGAAGGTCGTATTCGTTGATGAACTCTAACGAACCATCGGTAAAGTAACGTGTTTTTTTAACGGAATTGCCGGATTGTAGATTTTTTTCGGTGATGGCGTATATGGAATTATTGAGATAATATTCAATTTTTATCTCTTCTGGAGGTTTTGGCGGAGGAGTCGTATTGTATTGTGGGTAATATCCATCATTGCAACTTTTTCCATCGATTTTCCAAGTATCCCAAAAAATTCCTTTTCGATAAGTGTATGAATGATGTTCTCCTTTACTATCATAAAGAGTGAGATCGGTTTTACCTAGTTGTTCTCTTATTTGGGAGGCAGTGTTAGTACCGTTTTTAATAGGAGATTCTCTGAGCCATGATTGGAAGGCGGAGTGATAGTCGGAGATGGTTTGAGGTTGTTCTGCGACAAGGGTTGAAGTGTTTAAGGGAGATGAGTGATTTTTAAGTTTTAAAATAAAACAACCAATAACCAAAGATAATAAGATGGTAGAAATAGATAATATAATAAAGTTTCTAGATTTAATTAATTTTT
>NZ_JABUOH010000008.1 GCF_013391955.1 Candidatus Phytoplasma pruni | reverse complement strand
AACCACATCAAAGACTACCGCCCCCAATCCCACAACCGCACCAATAAAACCACCTACCACCACCTCCGCACCCGCTCCGGCAGAAAAATCACCTCCGCGGAACGACAACAAGCCCACCACGATTACAAGGACGCTCAACAAGCCTATCAACAAGCTCTCCAAATGTATCAATCCGTAGAACAAACCGTCATAAAACGAAGAAAAAAGAAAAAAACCATCCTTTGGTCTAGCATCCTCATCACCACCATCCTCATCCTCATCACCATCTTATACAAACGATAAACCACCAACAATCACCCCAAATCCACAACCCCCTCCATCCAACAAAACACAAACACACGCCCCGGCAAATAAAATCAACACCCAAAAAACAATCAAAACCCCAAATCCGCACAACAATTCCAACACACACCACGCTCAGGCAAAAACACAAAAAATAATAATAAAACAACCCACCCCAAGTCCGCAACCGACTCTAAACTACGAGAAATATAAAATTCAAGGAGAATAAAAAATGCAAAACAACAAAAAAACATGGTTAACAGTAGCAGGAGTTACAGCAGCATCCGCGACATTAGCATTAGTCGGCTGGTGGATGATGAAAAGTCCCAAAATCGAACAAGTCCAAACAACAACAGAAACACAAACAGAACAAACAACAACCCAAAATGAAGGACAACCAGAAAACAAATCCCAGACAAAAGAAACAACAAACAATGTAGAAAACAAAAATTACGATTCTCAATTAAACGCCGTGAAAGAACAATTAGCCAACGTTCAAAAAACACTTGACAAAATGAATAACAAAAAACCCGTAGAAAACAAAAATTATGATTCTCAATTAAATGACATGGCAACAAAATTAACAAGCGTCCAAACAACAGTTAACAACATATATGAATCAATGGAAGAAGTACCAGCAGTACAACCAGCAACAGCAAACACTGCAACAGTACAATCTCAAACATCAAACAACAACGTTGAAACACAAAACAACAACGCTAATGTAGAACAACCTGCAACAGCAAACGTTGAAACAGCAAATACTGCAACAGTACAACCAGCAACAGTACAACCAGCAACAGAACAACCAGCAACAGAACAATCTCAAACACAAAACAATGAATCAGTAAACAACAACATTAATGGAGAACAATCTCAAACACAAAACAACAATGTTAATGCAGAACAACCTGCTCCGGCAAATGTATCAAACAACAACGTTGAAACAGCAAACACTGCAACAGTACAACCTGCAACAGAACAATCTCAAACAGCAAACACTGCAACAACAAACGTTGAAACAGTAAATAACAACGTTAACGGAGAACAATCTCAAACACAAAACAACAACGTTAATACAGAACAACCTAAATCAGAAACAAACACGGAATCACAAACAAACAGTGAATCACAAACAAAATCTGCAACAGAACAATCTCAAACAGCAAACACTAACTCAGAATCAAATCCAAAAAACAACCAATAATCCCCTCTTCCCAAACATAAGGTCCTTCTACAAGGACCTTATAAACAAAAAATCAACAATTCTCTCCCCCAACCCAAAGGAGGTCGATCACCTAAAATCAACAACAACCAAACACCCCACGCCCCGGCATCCCACACAACTTACCCCAAACAAAAACGAAAAAAGGAGGCACAACAAAATGCCAAAAAAACAACCACCCAAAAAGAAACCCACTCCAAGAAAAACCAATTCTAAAACAGCCATCCCAAACATGAAAAAATCTATTTGCGGACGCATTTTAGAAACATTAGCTTATATATCCATCATTTTACATTTAATTTTATATGTTTTAGTTTTATACCGCGACCAAAAATTACCTTTTTTGTCATCAAAACCAAACAGCGGTATCACTATCGTTCCTATCTCAACCACCAACAACAATACCAACGATATTAAACCTACCGAAGAAAAACCAACATCAAAATCCGACAACCCTCCAACTACCAAAGAGGACGACAAAAAACCCACTTCTGACAACGCCAATGGAAAAATAGAACTAATATATTTACCTCGAACAGACAACAAAAACCAACGTTAACCCAACATCAAACAAATAAAGGAGAATTTAAAATGAAAAAAAACCAAAATACCTTCTATCCCAACGGTAAAATCAAAACCGAACATCTCCCTGACGGCGACACCAAACATTATTACCCTAACGGCAAAATTAAAAAAATCGCCCAAAATAAAAATAATTACATCATTTTTTATAACAATCCTCTTAATTCCATCAAAAAACGCAAAACCATCGGCGGACATGTTATCGAATCACATCCCAACGGTAAAATCAAAAAAATCACCTTTCAAAATGGTACCATGGAATATCAATCTCCCCGAGGACGCCTTACTAAAATAATTTATCCCGACGGTTTGGTTTGTAAATACACACGCTCTGGCACCAAAAGATGTTTTTACCTTCCATCCAACACCACCCCAAACAAAAAACAATAATTGCTTAAATTTCTAACAAAACATCATAAAAAAACTCTGAACCAACAAAATAAAAATAAAAAAGGAGAAAAAAATGGAACCTTACTTTTTATACGCCATTTCTTTAACAACCATCATGTTAGCCATCATAACTTTCACCATTACAATAATCACCGTCATTTCTCAACAAAACAACACTTTAAAACAAGAATTAACCCCCCTCTTTCAAGAATTAGGAAAAGAAAAAACCTTTCAAGGAATAACAGAAAAATTAGATATTAAAATAAATACCTTTCAAAACAACATCAATTTCATAATAGAAACCCAATTCACAAAACTACAACAACATCTTTCTCAAAAAGAAAAAGAAACAATCCAAGAAAGAAACCACCAATTACAACAAATTTCCAAAACAATAACCACCAAAATCCAACCCAAATCCAACAAATAACAAACAACCACGTTCAGGCAAATAAAACAACTCACATCAATAAAACAAACAAAAAAAGGAGAAAACAACAAATGACATCCGTCCTCAATATCTTAGATATCGCGAATTACATCATCGAAAAAGCAGCAGAAAAAGAAATTAAAGATCTAACCAATTTAAAACTCCAAAAACTAACCTACTACATTCACGCTCAATTTTTAATAGACAATTCTAGCGATAAAACCAATTTAAAAACGATCACTGATGATGTTTTTGAAGCCTGGCCTTACGGACCAGTTTGTTCTTATTTATATTTTGAATTCAAAGAATATAAACGTAATCCCTTGAAACCCCACAAAAAAGGCAATTCTAGCAATTTAAAGGAGCCCCAATATAAAGCACATAAAAAAGCCATCGATCAAATTATCAAATTATACGGCAAAACTACTCTTAGAAATTTAGCGCGTCAAATCCAAACAGAATCTCCCTGGCGCGATCTTGATATAGACCTCGAATGTTTAGACAATCCCCACATCTCTAATCACCATATTTACCTATACTACCGCGCATTTCCCTTCATCCCCCTCCCTTCAAATTAAAAAAACCCACACAACCCACACCATCCAACAAACACCCAAAATAAAAAACAAAAAATCAAATAAAAAGGAGAAATAATATCATGGAAACTCAACAAATTCTTTCATTGATAGTTTTTATCATAAATACGGTTATTATAACCGAACTTGTCATCGTTACACAATATAGTATGTATCAAATCAAAAAATTAAATAAAAAAATAAAAGAACTCGAAAACACCAACAAACCAACAACAAACGAATAAAAAAGGAAAAAACAAATAAATGACAAATAACAACCCCACACACCACGCCCCGGCAGAGAAAACAACAACCAACATCTTCGATCTCGCCAACTACATCATCACCGTTTCTTATCAACAAAAACACGAAATAAACCATACCAAACTCCAAAATTTACTATATTACGCTCAGGCATACCATTTAATTCAAAACAACCACCAACCTTTATTCGAAGAACCTATTGAAGCCTGGCCTAACTGCCCGCTTATTCCTGATTTATATTTTGAAATTAGAAAATATCCTTTGCAAAAACTCCCACTTTTGCCACAAGCCACCAACAATCCCTTATCCAAAGAACAACAAAAAACCTTGGACTTTATCATCAATCAATTCAAACATAAAACCCCGAAAGAATTAAACCGACAAGTTTGCCAAGAAGATCCTTGGGAAGATCGATTTGGGAATTATGATATATCGTTAAACCGTATTACTAACCAAGATTTAATTGATTATTTTACACCTCGCTTCCCCCGTTATTTTTATTAAAGAAAAAACAAAAAAAAGGAGCACCCAACATGCCATCAACCACCCCCATCGCAACAAAACACAAATCACCACGCTCCGGCAAGAAAACCAACATCTTTGACATCGCGAATTACATCATCGAAAACAACATTTGTCCTATTACCAAAATGAAAATGAATAAAATGATTTATTACGCTCATGCTAAATCATTAGTTGAATATAACGAGCCTCTCGTAACAGAAGAAATGCAAGCGTGGATCTATGGACCTGTTTTTCCTACTTTAACTAAAGTTTTAAAAAAATTCACTTACCAACCAATTCCTATCAACACTATAAAACAAGGCAATTCCAACAAATTAACCGCCCAACAAAAAGCCATCCTTGACACAATTATCCAGAAATACGGCGACAAAAAAGCAAGTTTTTTATCTCATCAAACTCACGATGAATTACCATGGTTAAACGCGTATGACGAACACAAACCTTGGTCGGAAAACGTTATTAATGATGAAGACATCAAAACCTATTTCCACCAACATCTAACCAAAATCCAATAAATCAACCCCCAAGGAGGATCCAACAATGGCGAACAGAAAAATGCCGAAAAGAAGAATTTCCAAATATTGTTCCCCCAAAGGCAGAACTTTCCGTCGTAATTTTAAAAATTATGATGATTTGGAAAGATATGAAAGGCAAACTATCAAAAATATAAATCTAGAATGGAAGATGCGCCGAGATTGGCGCGATTAATTCATCCAACACAACACCACGCTCCGGCAGAGAAAACAACTCTCAAAATAAAAACAAAAATCAAAGGAGACAAACAAATGTCAACAAAAACAAAAAAAATTATTATCCCTATTATTACATCCATCATTATTGTTTTATTAGGTTATTTATTCATCAGTTACAAACAACCTAAAACCAAAATCAGCAAAAAACAAGACGGCACGACAGTCATCACTAACTACAATAAAAACAACAAAAAAATCACCGAAGCAACATACCGAGAAGATGAATCTATTTCTTGGATCACCTACTACGACCCAGAAACAGAAAACACCATCAAAACACACACCTATGCCACCAACGGCACCATCACCCAAGACACCGAATTCAATCCCAAAACAGAAAAATTAACCAAACATACATTTTATTACGACAACGGGCATATCAAAAACAGCACCGAATATAACAACATCACCGGCAAAAAAATGATTTATAACGCATACTTTTACAACGGAACTTTAAACATTCACGAACAGTGGAATCACAAAACCGGTAATCCCATCAAAAGTATCACCTTTCATCACAACGGCTCCTCAGCAGAATTAAACGAATATGACGACAACGGAGACGATATATTAACACTTCATTATAACGAAAACAACCAATTGGAATCCAAAAATGAATATAACCCCCAAACCAAACAAAGAACAAAAACCATCTACAACCCCGACGGTTCCATCAAAGAAATCATCAACAGATAAACCACCACCCCAAAATCAACAACCCAACAACAACGCTCCGGCATCCCCACAACACCCAACAACACCCAACAACCACGCCCCGGCAATCCCCACAACCCTCTCAGAAAGGAGAACAATTCATGTCTAAAAAACCACCCCAAAAAAACAACAAAAAAACCAAATCCAACAAAAAACCCATTCTCATCATCATCACCATCCTCATTCTCGCTACTATCAGCATCCCCGCCTATTTCCTCATCCAACACCTAAACCCTAAAAAAAACCCGCCCTCCCCACCAATCCACATCAATAAACCAGCCATCATCAAACCCACCACCCCCAATCCAGCAAAAAAACCCAACACCAGTCGCCTAGACCAATTAAGAGATATCTTAAAAGACGGTAAAACCGACGAAACAAAATTCCTCTTAAAACAAAACAAAAAAGAGTTAGAGCTCGCCCAATCCCGCAATCACCCCCACACCACACGTTCAGGCAAGCCCTCTTCCCTAATCTCCAAACCACAACCTCCTACCAAAGAAGAAATTCTCGCCCAATTTAACGACTCTACCGAAGAGAACGACCCCGATTATTCCCCTCTCCACCGTTATTACACTCCTGATATCAAATTAATCACGCATGACAAAATCAACAAAGAAAAGAGTTTCAACGATCTAATCGGGATGGAAAAGGAAAAAGAATTATTATCTGATTTCTTATTCAATATCCAAAAACCGACCGTTCTAAAAGATTTCGGCTTTGACCCGCCTACCGGCGTTATCTTCTACGGCGTGCCAGGAACAGGTAAAACTACCCTCGCCCGTGCCTTAGCCGTAGAATCACAATACAATTACATTGAACTAGACGGCACCATCTTCCAAAAATTCGACAAAAAAGGCGGCATCGAAATGATCGATGCCTTATTCTACTACGTCCGCCAATTAGCTCCTGTTATAGTATGTATCGATGAATGTGAAGTCTCAATGATGAACCTCAAAAAAGCCGACGACCAAGCTACTAAAAACATCGTGACCAAATTCAAAAACCAACTAACCTCCATCAACAACGATCCCTCCAAATTAATCTACTGGGTCGGCGCCACCAACCACATCGAAGACATCGATCCTGCCATTTTATCCCGTTTCGACTACAAAGTAGAAGTAAAACCTTTCGACTTAGCAGCACGCAAACATTTCCTCCAAGTATTCACCGACAAAAAGTTAAAAAACCGCACCGCAACCGCAACAGAAATCAAAATCACCCCCGAAGCCAAACGACACCTCAACACCATCGCCGAACATATTGAACCATACGAAACCCTAAAATCCACCCGCCAATTAATCTCCCTCATCAAAAAAGCAGCCATCAACGCCGCCCAACGACACTACCGCACCGAACAAGAACCTACCAAAAAACTAGCTCAAATCACCATCCCCGACCTTGACGACGCCCTAAACACCTACATCGAAGAAGCACAAACCCAAAACCAAATCGCCCAAGACGCCAAACAACCACCCCAAAATTAACAACCGCCCAACATCAAAAACAAAAAAAATATACACCCCACGCTCCGGCATCCCCCTCAACACCCTCCATCCCTCAACCCCCTAAAATAAAAACCAAACCCCAAGAAAACAAACAATAAAACCAAAAATTAATATATAATAATATTAAATCCACAAAATAAAACCACCACGCTCCGGCATTGACACAATGTCAAACAAAAATCAAATTCCAAAAGGAGAATCAAAACAATGTCCCGTCTCAAACAATATCTCAAAACACACCCCAAAAAATTAACCTTTTTCATCATCCTATCTCTCGCCCTCTTATCCGCCATCATCATCACCGCTACCTACAATTTAATCCCTTATTTCCGCACCGCCAAAACAGAAACCTTCCCCATCCCCGTCCAAGCACCTCAACACGAATTAACCTACAACGGTACAACCATCATCAACCTCACTCAACAACAAGCTTTCGACACCGCCATCGCTGATGCACTATCCAACACCCATCCCACCCAATAACAAGTCTTAGATACCATCATCAACGATGCAATCAACAACAAACTCGCCACCCAACAACAAGTCTTCGACGCCATCATCAACGATGCAGTAAAAAACAAACTCGCCGCCCACAATCCTCTATCTTATAAAATTGACGGCAATAAATTATATTTTTACCTCCTTCCTAATGCCGACTAACTTGCAGAAACCTATACCTATAACGGTCTCCAAAGTGATGAATTAATCACCTATATCAGTCTCATTCCACTTAAACCGTATGATTTTGAAGCCGTCCGCGCCCGCGAACAAGCAGAAAGAGAGCGACTAGCCCGCGAACAAGCAG
>NZ_JABUOH010000007.1 GCF_013391955.1 Candidatus Phytoplasma pruni | reverse complement strand
AAAAAAAAAACAAGTCCCACCAACTTGGAACTTGTTTTTTTATTTAATTTAATAAAAATATTGTATTTTTATTAAGAAAAAAATGATTTTTTTAATTAAAAAGTTTTAATTTTTTTCGTTTATAAATAATATCAATTCGATATAATATACAATAGCTTTTTATTTATTTAAAAAATAAAAACCCTCTTTTAATTAAAAAGTTATTTTTTCATCTCTAAAAAAGATCAATCTTGCGACAAAAACCCTTCTGTATCTTTAAAAATGTATTCTTGTTGGTAAAATCAAATTCTTTATTGTATTTTGACATTAAAAAACTGTTAATCCTGTTCCGTTAATATTAATATTAAATACCTTCCGCCTTATCGCTACTCAGAAACTTTCGTTTCCTTGAACACTATTCGCTATAATTTCCGAAATTGCTCTATTTGTTGTGTTCTTAGGTTTTTCAGACCTTATCTGTGACGCTATTTTATTCTTGTGAAACCTTCTTGTCTTTTGGATTGTAGGCTCAATTTTCTTTCAGGTTCTGCCGTAATCCTAAATTCTTTCTCATATCAGAACCACACCAGCGATACGACCATCAGCAAGTCGTGCTGTCACGTTAATAACTGCTGATATTTAGGGGTCTTTCTCGCTAAAAGATAAATAATTGCATTTCTTTTGTCGAAACTCTTGAAAAAAAAAAAAAAACAGTATAATTAATGTTATATTCAATAAAAATTAAGAGAAAGTGAAAACAACTATGAATTCAAACAATCAATTTTACCAATCGAAAAAAAGTAAAACTCCTCAAATTCTTCTAATTTTGTTAGGTGTAATATTATTGGGCGTCGGCTCATTCGTAATTTACAAATGGAGAAACAATAAACAAATTGCTCAAGAATTAGATGAAAAAAAGAAGGAAATGAACCGTTTAATAGAGCAAAAAAATGCTTTACCGAAAATTCCCACAACTTCTGTTTTAGAAGATAAAGTATGGGCACAATTATCAAATGGTCAAATAGATAGAGCAACTGCAAGACAACGATTAACAGATAAAATAGTTTTAGCTTTACAACATGATGTTTACGAATTGAAAATAGTAATTTTATCTTCAGAAATACAATTATTAGAAAAACCAAAAAATAACAAGATACAATTATGGCACAACAAACAAGAAATTACGATTGACGAATGGACACGAGTTGCAGTCGGTTTAAAAGAAAAATTGCATAAACGCGAAAATAGTTTAAAAAACCCTTTATCCTATTTATTCGAAATGCAACCAAATTTAAAGAACGTTTTGCAAGAAACAACTGAAGATGAAGATTCTGACGAAGAAGAATAAATAAACAAAATTTATTTTGCAATTAAGACTTTTTTATAAATAAATTCAATATACCTCAAAAAGAAAACCTTGAAAAACAAAAAAACTATCCAATGGATAGTTTTTTTCATATGACAACAAAACTTAATTTTGTTTTTTTTGAGAATATCTAATTAAAGTATTTCTTTTTTTATTTTTAGTTAATAAACCGCGTTTAGAATGAAAATCACCTGGATGTTGTTTAAAATGCTTGTTTAATTCTTCGATTTCACGATTTAATAAAGCGATTTGAACTTTAGTAGAACCTGTGTCGCCTTCTTTATTGCTATTGTTTTTAATAATCTCTTTTTTTTCTTCTTTGCTTAATAACATTATTATTACCTCTTTATGAATTTTTGATTTTTTTATAATTTTAAAAATTGTTCAACATCTAAAATAAAAACAGTTGCTCCTCCAATAGAAATTTCGGAAGGTAAAGAATAAAAAGCCCCCATTTCATTTAAAACATTGCCTGGAATCATTTGAGTTCTTTTTCTAGAATGTTCTTTGATAATTTGCAAAACCGCATCTACTCTTTCAGCATCAATACCTATCACAAAAGTAGCATTTGCTTCTCTTAAAAAACCACCTTTAGTAGATAATCTTGTATTAAAAACATTCTCTTTATTTAAATTATTTTGAACTTTATTCGCATCTTCGCTAGACACAATTGCTAAAATTAATTTCATACTATCTTTCATATTTATATTATATAACATTTATTTAATAATATTAATTTTTATTAGGTTTTTTTGTTAAAAATAATAAAAATTAATATTATTAGGTCTTTGACAGATGGCACATAATAACCTGAGAGGATCTTTTTAGCCACTTTTAAAGCTAAATTATAAAACTATAACCCAAAAGGGATAGACTTTTTTAACCCATAAAAAGCACTATTTCTTATTAATAGTGCATCTTACCCAATGTTCTGATGATATTTGCAATAAATCTGGATCTGGCAAACCATCTTTTTTAAAAACGCGAAAATCAAAGTTAGCGTTTTCAGCGTTATAAAAATCCGTGGCTTCATCATAATGGTTAAAATTAACACTAGTGATTAAAAAATCATTTAATAATTTTTTCGTATACGGATGTAAGGGATTTTTCAAAAGAACAGAACTAGGCGCTTTTTCCACTATTTGACCTTTATATAAAACAATGATATTATCCGCCACTTGGGAAACAACCCCTAAATCATGAGTAATAAATAATAAAGCCATTTTATGTTTCTTTTGCAGATTTTTAATTAACTGTAAAATTTCTTTTTGGACTAAAACATCAATTGCTGTAGTAGGTTCATCAGCGATCAAAATTTCTGGTTCACAAGCTAAAGCAATAGCAATCATGACCCTTTGACACATCCCGCCTGATAATTGATAAGGATATGAAGACATCACTCTTTCTGGATCGTTAATTTCCACTAGTTTTAACAGTTTTAAAGCCTGTTGAAAAGCTCTTTCGCTAGACATTTGGCGATGAATGATTAAAACTTCCATAATTTGTTTTTTTAATCTTTAAAACAGGATTTAAACCTGCTACAGGGTCTTGAAAAATCATCGCGATTTTATCGCCTCTAATTTTTTGCATTTCTTGGTCGTTAAAAGTAGAAATAATTTGATCTTTAAAAATAATTTGACCATCATATATGGTTTGATTTTCTTTTAATAATTGTAAAATAGACATCACGATTTGTGTTTTGCCTGAACCTGATTCGCCTATTATGCCCAAGCTTTCGTTTTTATTCAGTTCAAAAGAAACCCCTTGGACTGCTTTAACCAAACCCTTATCTGTTTGAAAATAAGTATGTAAATTATTAACCTTCAATAAACTCATGCTTTTTTATCCTTTTTTTGGTCCAAAGTGCATAAAACAAAATGACCTTTTTTCACTTCATAAAAATCTCTATCCGAAAAATCAGAAGAAAAACTAAAACCTTTTTGTTCGTTTTGAAAAGAGTGCTTTTGACCTAAATTAGCGTATTGCGGCAAAACCGGAATAGCATTTAATAATTTTTGTGTATAAGGATGTAGAGGATTGTTAAAAAGCTCTTCAGTAGGAGCTAATTCAACTAACCGACCTTTTTCCATCACACCAATACGATCACTAATATAACGAGCTACACCTAAATCATGAGAAATAAATAAATAAGTCATTTGATACTTCTTTTTTAAAACACTCAATAAATCTAACACTTGTTTTTGCACGGTCACATCCAAAGCGGAGACAATTTCATCACAAACAATAAATTTAGGCTTTAAAATTAAAGTTTTAGCGATATTAACTCTTTGCCTTTGACCACCACTTAATTCATGAGGATAACGGTCTAATAAATCTTTCTTTAAACCACAATTTTCCGCTATTTCGATAATTTCTTTCTCATAACGAAGGTCTTTTTTATTTTTGACCTTTTTTTGAATCAATAAACCTTGACCGATAATATCTCTAATTTTAAATTTAGGATCTAAAGAAGAAAAAGAATCTTGAAAAATAATTTGGACTTCTCTTCTTAACAGTTTCATCTCTTTTTTCTTTAATTCGTTCAAAGATAAGGCATTTTGATGAGTTGGAGAATAATATAAAATTTGACCTGAATCAGGTTTTTGGAGTTGAACGATCATTTTCCCTAAAGTAGATTTACCTGAACCAGATTCCCCAATAATGCTCAAAGTTTCTTCTTCATAAATAGTAAAATTAAGATTATGATTAGCTTCAAACACCTTTTTATGGTTCAAAAAAGTTTTATATAAATTTTGAATTTGTAATAAGACTCTTTTTTCTTGCATATCTTTTTATTTATCCTCTTTCTGTTGAGATTGACGAGGAGAAAAAGATTGAACCAAACCTTCACCAATTAAATTAAAAGCCAAAGAAGTTAATAAAATAAAGATTAAAGGTCCGAAAATTAAATACGGACGAGAACTGATATAGGATTTATTAAAACTCAAAATAGAACCCCATTCAGGCGTAGAAGGATCAAGCCCTAAACCGATAAAACCCATACTAGCGGCCACTAAAATGATAGAACCTAAACGAGTAGCCATTAAAGTAATTAAAGTACTTAAAACATGCGGAAAAATGTGTTTTCTTAAAATATAAAAATGACTAGCTCCTAAAGAAAGAGCATTTTGTACAAAATCTTTTTGAGAGACTTGGATAGTAACTGCTCTAATATTTTTAATAAAAAGGGGTAAATAACATATACTAATGGATAAAATCAATTGATTCATCCCTTTTCCGAACATAAAAATCACTATAAAAGCTAACACAAAATCAGGAAAAACCACTAAAAAATCACAAATAAGATTCACTATTGAATCCGTACAACTACGAAAATAACCCGCTATAATGCCTAACAGAGTGCCGACAAAACCACTTATCAAAGCCGTACAAAAAGCTATTTTTAAAGAATTTCTGGTTCCTTGGATAATAAAACTCCAAAGATCGTGTCCAATAGAATCAGTTCCCATCAAATGTTTTGGACTAATAGGTTCTAAAGCGTTATTGGTCAAATGATTACTTTCTTTATCAAAAAACAAAGGCATCAGATAAGTTAAGACCATAAGACTGGAGAAAATCAATAAACCCCAAAATAACATTTTATTCTTGCGATATATTTTATTTAACATCTGTTTTTTCCACTTCATAATAATCCAACTCACTTTTATTTTAATCTATGGTTTTTGGTATTTTATTAAACTTGACGGTTTTTTTCTTTCGTTTTAGGATCTAAACAACCATAAAGCACTTCTAAAGCGATATTAAAGATACTAATAAATAAAGCTAATAAGATGATAGAGGCACGAATAACCGGAATATCTCTTTTAGTAAAAGACTCCATTATCAAAGAACCCACACCATCAATAGTAAAAATAGATTCTACTATTAAAGACCCGCCTAACATAAAACTAAAAAGTAAGCCAATTTGGGTGATAATAGGGATTAAAGCGTTTTTTAAGACATGATGGAATAAAATATATGTCGGCGATAATCCTTTGGCGCGCGCTACCACGATATAAGGTTGTTCTAAAATCTCAATGATATTATTTCTCACCGTTCTAGCGATTAAAAAAGTTTGCCCCAAAACTAACGTAATAATAGGTAAAATCCAAGAAGAGGGACTATCTAGACCAGAAATAGGGAATAACATCCAACGAAAACCTAAAAAATATTGCAACAAGAAACCTATGATAAAACTAGGCGTTGAAATCATCAAAATAGAAAGTACAAGTATGAAATAATCTTTTTTACTGTTTTGATAATAAGCCGCAAACATGCCTGCTAAAATACCCAAAAAAGAGGCAATAAAAATGCTAATAATAGATAACGTTAAAGTAATAGCAAAAGGTCCCATAAATAAGTTGAGAGCTTTTTGATCTCTTTGAATGTATGAATTACCAAAATCAAATTTAAAAATAATCCCTGTCAAATAATCCTGAAATTGTTGATGTACATTTTCATTTAACCCTAATTCTTGAGCTAATTGGGTTTTTTGTTCGTCAGTACTGTCTTGCCCTAATAAAGCTTGTACCGGATCGGAAAAAAGCTTTAAAGCGAAAAAAATACTCACAATAACAAGCAAATAAATAAACATGGTATAAAAGATTTTTTTCAAAGTATATTTAGCCATTTTGATACATACTTTCTATAACTTAATTTAGATTTACTGCCACATATATGCATTTTCATAAAGACATCTTTTTTTCTTCTCGATGAGAAGGTTCAAAAATATATTTATTGTTCTTTAGTGATGCCTAACCAATTGTTATTGCCGAAAGCATCCATTTTAAAACCTTTGATTTTATCTCTGGTAATAGAAATTTTTTGTTGTTTAGAAAACAAAGGAACATAAACATAATTCTCTTTTAAAATAGTTTGTATTTGCTTTATTTTCTCTGGATAGGAATTGGAGACTGTTTGGTCTGATTTCTTTTCTGAAGGTTTTTCTGTTTTTTGTTCGATAGGAAGCTGATCTATTTCATCCAATAAAGCCCATACATCATTATTCTTGCCATTTTTACCGTTATTTTCATTTGCATCTTGATTTTTGAAGTTTTTAAAAGAAGAAACATTCATAATACCATCTATCGTTTCACCTTCAACAGTTTTAAAACGTTCTTTGCCTGTGAAATTAGTATTAATGCGTCCAAAATATTGTTTTAAAACATAATGAGGATAAGTGTTGGATAAACTATCACTAAAAGAAACTATGTCAAATTCTCCTTTTTGAGCTTTTTCCAACATAGTGTTAAAATCAGTCTTTTTGATTTCACATTGAAAATCTATTTTTTTCAAAAGTTCTTTTAATTTATATAAAAAACGATTTCTCAAGTTATTATCATCTTGAGTGATTAATATTTGAAGAGGGTGTTTTTTCAATTCGTTTTTAAAATCATTTATTGTTGATGGAAGGTTTTGTTCTGCTTCGGCACTATTGGTTGATTTATTTTTTTCTTCCATAGTTCCGCCGATTAAACGAGGGTCTGAAAAGGAATCGATTTCTTGATAATTCGCTCTCTCATCTTCATTTGTTTGGTTTTTTAATAATTGGTCTAATATTGTCTTTTTATTTGCTTGAATAATGTCATAAAGAATTTTTCTTTTATGGACGTCTAAACGATCGTTATTCAATAAGATAAATTCTAAATTTAAAAAATCATTCTTTACTGTTTTTAAATTATTGATGTTTTGTTTTCGGATTTCAAAGATATTTTCATTGGTTGGTTCTATTAATATATCTATTTCCTCATTTTGAGTTTTTAAGAAACAAGGTCCAGAATCAGGATAATATTGAAAATGAATTTTTTTGATAGCAGGAGGGTTCGCTTCTACGTTAGGATGTTTGTCAAATAATTCTAATTGAACTGTTTCGTTTTTGATGGTTTTTAATTGAAAAATTCCTAAACCTATTGATATTCCTTTTTTAAAGTCTTTTTCGCACTCTTGTTTATTTATGACAAAAATTTTACTTAAATAAAATTCATTCATATTGTTGTTTGCATTTTCAAATGTAACAGTGAACTTATTATTAAGCTCATCTTCAATTTTATCAAAACTTTTTATATAACGAGCAGATTCTAAACCTAATTCTTTGGTATTTTCCCAAGAATACAGTATATCATCAACTGTTAAAGGATGATTATTATGAAATTTAATATTGTCTTTTAAAACATATGTTTTTGTTTTAGATGAAGAATCTGAATTATTTGACTTATCTAATTCTTCTAAAATATTACTCTCATAAGTGGTTTTTTCATATTTTTTACCCTCTGTTAGTTCAGTTTTAGCTATCAATAAAGGTTCATGAATTAAATTTCTTATCATATTATTATAAACAGTTCTAGAACCAACATTATACATCCCAAAACCTGGTTGCATAGGAGCCGCTGTAGCGACATACAAAGTATCTGTCTGTTTTGAGTTATTTTTTTTATTGATACTTCTAAAATTGTATAAAAAAGTTCCCATTAATAAAATTATCACCAAAAGAACAATAATAGATGTTTTTTTGTTTTTATTAATATATTTTAAAAATTTATTATCCTTTTTGATCATAGAAATCTGTTACCTCATTTCTAGACTTTAAAATTAACAACAAAAGGCAAAAATTTTAAAGCTATTAAAAAACTATCGTGCTCATGCCCAAAAAAACCGGCATTAGCATGATAAAAAAAAAAAAAAAGATATTTGTTATATTGATAATTCGCCTATATTAAATTAAAAAC
>NZ_JABUOH010000067.1 GCF_013391955.1 Candidatus Phytoplasma pruni | reverse complement strand
ATTTATTCGGAAACATAAAAAAATAATAACGTTAGTAGGGATGGGGTTGTTAACCGTTGCAACGATAGCTATTGTTGTGTGGGGAGTTAAAAAAGGGAACAAGAGCGAACCAACCGTTTCATCTCCTTCAAAAGAAGTAACTAACAATAACAATGAAGCAACGAATCGCATTTCCTCGATTTCAACACAGACACAAAACAATGGGCATCCAAAAAATGTTGTGGTCAACAATATTGCGGTTGAAGAATCAACAGAAGCAGAAATGAAAAATACAATAAAGAAATTTATTAATGACAAATTCATCGAAACATATCGTTCTAAAATTGTGCAAAATAATGATAAAATTGGAGGCAACGGCAATATTTTTAATTTTGCTTTCTTTGAATTGAAAACATATAACTCTATTGATAAAACAATAACCGGTCAAACAAACAACAACCAAGGAGGGAAAAATTATTTAATACAACCAGGGAGTTTTAATTCACCTATAAAAGATGCTCCTGATAATTTATTAGCTGTTTATTTTGACGGCGGATCAAAAAGAGGCGGAGATGAAGAAGAGGGAGAAGAAGGGGATTCGATTCCTAAATACACTTTAGACGAGTTAAAACAAATGTCCAACGATGCATCTTCTATAAATATATTTTGGAAAAAAACACAACCAATTGAAACAATTGAAGTAGATTCTTATGAGCAAATGGCGCAAAAAATAAAAGAAATAAATCCTAATATAAATATGCCAACCACAAAGCCTAACAATTATAAAGCAAGTTATAACGCTTGTCAAAACGATTCTTTAGATTGGGAAATTAAAAATCCTTCAGAAAACTTATTAGGCGTTTACATCGGAGGAGATAACCAAACTTTAACATCCGAAACAGACATCACTTTAGACGAATTAAAATTAAAAACAAAATACGAACATAAAATTTATATTTTTAACAAACGTAATTGAATAAAAAAATAATCAAACATTTTTATTGTTCTTGCAAATTTAAAAAAACTTAGCAATAATGTTGCAAACGAAAGATTACTATGACAAATAATATTAAAAATTTTATCCATCGTTTTAAAAAACACATATTAATTTTTTTTGTTTTCGCAATCTTTTTGGCAATAATTTTATTTTTTAGTTTAAGAAGAAATAATAATCAAAATGAAAAAAATATGCGAAAAATTACATTCAATCCAGATAATACTTATAAAAAAGCTGTTAATGTTTTACCTTATCATTTGAATCCTATTTTAAATTTAAATTCAAAAGGAAATATCAATAATGAAAAAAAACTTCAAAAAGAAATAACTAATTTTTTAAAAATCCCTTTTATCAATATTGAACCTAATTTTAATAAAGTGCCTGAAATCAAAATTAATTCTAGCCATTTTAATCAAAAATTTTCTTCTTCGCTTTGTAAAAAAGTAAAATACAAAAACAAAGAAAATCAAGAATTAGAAACGGATCTTGATCAAGAACCAGATTTTTTTCAAAAAGCTCACAAAATTTTTCCTTCTTCTGTTGTTTTGACGTTGAAAAATAATTTAAAATTCTCCAATAATGAAAAAATCACTAAAGATACAATTAAAAATAACCTTAAATTTTATTTAAACAAAGAAAAAAGTAAAATGACTTCGGAGCATAAATCTTATTTTTGGATTTTAAAATTAAAAAACGCTTTGAATTATTATCGCAATCCTCGTTTTTTAGCAAATAATAGTTTGAAATTTTTTCAAGAAGAAGAAAATGATGATTTTCAATTTGGTTTAATTTTTGAAGAAGAATATATCTCTGACAATTCTTTAATGGATATAATTAAATGGTTAAATGAAATCGTTTTAATCCCTGATGCAGTACTGGATCAAAAAAATGATTTCGATACTTATGGCACTCCTCAAAACCCATTAATTTCTTATGGCAATTATGTTATTAATCAATATATTCCTGAAGAGGGATTATTGTTGTCAAAAAGAACAGATTTAGATGATAAAGCAAGAATGGAAAATATTTTATATAAAGTATATTTAGATGAAAAAAGTAAAATTAAAGATTTTGAAAACGGATTGTTAAATGAATTAGAATTAACCGAAGAAAAGGATAAACATAAATATAAACAATTCGCAACTGTTCCTAAAAATCAACAAACTATTTTGTTTTTAAACCAAGGACCAAGACATGACGACCGTTTAATGATGGATGAAAACATAAAAAAAACTGTTCCTTCTATTGTTTCAGATAATAATTTTCAAAAAGTTTTAAACCAACTTATTAGGCAAAAAGTTGAACCTAATTTTATTGCTTCTGTTGAAAAAAAGACCAATTTATTTGATTACCAATTGTCTGATGAAATTTTGAACATAAAAGACACTTTAGAAAAGTCGTATCTTTTATGGAAAAGCAAAAATCCTTCTTCTGATTTGATTGTGTTAGATTTGGTTATTGAAAAAAATGATATACGCAAAAAAGAACTCGCTGATTTCATTAAAAAAGAGTTAGAAAATTCTTTAAATACAGAAACTTTGCAAAAAATTAAAATTAATGTTTTAATGAGCGAATTCAACGAAAGGGCTGGTGTTTTTTTAGAAGAATTTCAAAAAACTTATGATTTACTGATTGCCGATGTTTTTTTAGAAGAAAGTGATGATTTTTTAATTACTTATTACTTGTCTTTATTAGACAAAATGAACGTATCAGATAATGTTCTTTTCGAATATGCACAACTGCCAACAGAACAACAAACAGTTTTAAGCAAAATATTAAAAATTTCTTCTAATCATTTAGGCATAACAGAAATAGAACAATGTTATGAAAATTATCACAAAAATAAAAATAAAATATCCGTTTCTGAAATGCAAATTGTATCTATTTTTTTTGAAACTTTAAAAAAATTTATTAAAGAAGAAATAATAAATAAAAACAATAGCGTTTATGTTTTATTCGAAAATTACAAATATATCGCCTATCAAAATCTGCAAAGTCAATATTTTGAATATTACGAAAAATTAGATGATATAAAAATCAGATATTTTTCTTTAAAAAAATAAGACTTGAAAAGATTTGATAATCGATTGTTTGGACTATAATTTTATGTTAAAAAAAATAAAACAATCGAACCCGCTGAGGATTAATTACCAAAAAGAAAGAAGGTGAATCGATTTTGAATAAAAACCATTTTAGAAAAATATTTACATTAAAATTTATGTTTGTTTTCATTATTATTTTATTTTTTTCTTTGATAGTGTGGGATTTAACTTTTGAAATGAGAATGAAAGGACCGCATAAAATAGAAAAAAGAGCGGATGAAATAATTGATAAAATTAAAAATGAAGAACAATTCATCACAGAAGCGACTTTTTGTGAAAAAAATTTGATTATTTTGGATAAATCCGTCTATAGAGTGGAAATAGTAGTTAAAAATAAAAACGATCAAAACATAAAAGATACATGGTATTCAACTGTAGATTCTTATATTTTTCATAAAATACATTCTTTAATTTTAGATAAACGCGATTCCAACATCAAAATAAGAAAACCTAAAACAGATTTCCATTTATCAAATTTCATTTTACATTCAATACCTTTATCTTCCAGTATTATTTTTATGTTTTATATTATTGGAACTCTCAAAAAATCATCAGGCAAATTGAATAAAAATCCTAAAATCTCTTCTTCTGAAAAATCTTTATTCACTTTTAAAGATGTGGCTGGCAACGAAGAAGAACAAGAAGAAATGAAAGAATTAATTGATTTTTTAAAAAATCCGCAAAAATATGAAAAAATTGGCGCTTCTATTCCTAAAGGAGTTTTATTAGAAGGGCCTCCGGGCACTGGTAAAACTTTATTAGCTAAAGCAATAGCTGGAGAAGCTGGAGTACCTTTTTACGCCGTTTCTGGTTCTGAATTTGTAGAGATGTTTGTGGGAGTCGGTGCTTCAAGAGTGAGAAAACTCTTCAAAGATGCTAAAGATAACGCACCTTGCATTATTTTTATTGATGAGATTGACGTTTTAGGTGGTAAAAGAAATTCCGGCAATAGCGGTAGCAATCAAGAAAAAGATCAGACCTTGAACCAATTGCTAACCGAAATGGATGGATTTTCTAAATCTTCAGGCGTAATTGTGATTGGTGCTACCAACCGAAAAGATATGCTAGATTCGGCTTTATTAAGACCAGGCAGATTTGATCGTCAATTTACGGTTGGTTTGCCGGATGTTACAGCGAGAAAAGCTATTTTAGAAGTGCATGCTAAAAATAAAAAACTCGATCCATCTGTTGATTTGGAAGAAATAGCAAAACACACTGCTGGCATGAGCGGAGCAGAATTAGCTTCAATTATGAACGAAGCTTCTATTTTAACAGTTCGTAATCAAAAAGAATTTATTAGCATGAACGAATTAGAAGAATCTATCGATCGTGTTTTAATGGGTCCAGCTAAAAAATCTAGAAAATACGACGAAGAAGAGAAGCAAATGGTCGCTTATCATGAAGCGGGACATGCTGTCATCGGTTTAAAATTGAAACATGCTCAAAAAGTGCAGAAAATCACTATTATTCCTCGTGGAGATGCGGGAGGTTATAATTTGATGATGCCCGAAAAAGAAACCTTCTTTTCTTCTAAAAAACGTATGTTAGCTAATATCACTTCTTATTTAGGCGGCAGAGCAGCGGAAGAATTAATGTTTGACGATATTTCTAATGGTGCTTATGGCGACTTCAAATCAGCAACTCAAATAGCGACCCAAATGGTAACTAAATTAGGGATGTCTGATTTAGGACCAATACAAACTAAAGATAATATGTTGTTTGAAAATGAAAAAGCAAATTCAGAAATTAAAAAAATTATTGATGAATGTATGATAGAAGCGAGACGACTTATCAAAGATAATAAAGTTTTATTAGATAAAATAGC
>NZ_JABUOH010000066.1 GCF_013391955.1 Candidatus Phytoplasma pruni | reverse complement strand
AAAAAAAGAGCTATACAAAACGTATAGCCCCTAATAATGTTGATTTATTTTTTCGAGAGTTCAATTTTTGTCCTCAGTTCAGCCTTAAAAGCTTGTTTAATGGTTTTATAGTTTAATAAAATTGATTGATTAAGCGGATATTTCTCTGGAAAAGGTTGATTTTTAGAGAAATAAGCAACTAAGAAAAAAAGTTGTAATAGTAGTTTTTAAAAAAAATTAATTCTGCAAGGTTTATTTACCTTTAAAAAAAATTATATCCTTTTACAAGGTATAAAAAAAACTAAATTGTGAATTAACACAATTTAGTTTTTGAAAAATGATGAATAATATGATTAACCTGTATAAACTTCGAATACTGTTGTCAAATCTATATATTTTTTTGTTTGTCCATTAACTGTTTCTGTTTTTATAAAAGGCGCTGTTTGAGTGTTACTCTCATCAAAAAGTTTTTTAATGTTATCTTGGTTAAGTGTAAATGTTATTTCTAAGATCATTTTTTTGTCGTTTTTGTATTGTTCTTTGTAAGTATTGTTAATACCTTTCAGTTTGTCGAAATTGTCTTTAATTTCCGATATTGTTAAATGTTTAGTTTTTTCATGTGTTTTTAATTGGTCTGTTGTTAAGGAGTTCACAGTTCTTGTTCTGTCGCTATTATTCGTTTTTGTACCGTATAATAAAATAGCTTTTTTAACATTTTCTTCTTCTTGTGTTACATTTTGTCTGTCTGTTGTGTTTGTATTTGTTTGATTTGGTTTTTCTAAAATCCATTCTATTTTATTAGCTTGCATAGCGCCTGCTACAGTATTTTTTTGTGTCTGGCCATTTTCCGACCTTTCAATAAAAAAATTCGTTATTTGACCTATTTTAGCAAAAAGATCGGTGTCAGTATAAACTTCATCTTCAAAAGACACTTGATATCTTTTTATAATTTCCTTCTTTTTTAAAGATGAAAAAGTGTCCACTAAATAATAAGTTTTTGGTGCGAAGTCTATTGCGTTCTTAGAATTTGCCCATTCTATTTCATTTTCTGTTGGGTTTAAATCTAGAACTTTAAAAAGTTTTTTAGCGTCATTTTCATTCATTTCCGTCTTGTTAGGTTGCCCAATTTTGAATATTTGTGTAATAGAAATATTATTCCTTTCTAAAACGGTCGCTGTTAAAGCAACTAAAGTTATTAAAGGTAAAGTTAACAAAATAATTGTAAATAATTTAACAGTTAAACTTTTTTGTTTTTGTAGTTTTTTCATTATTACTCCTTTATATTTGTAATTTTACTATTTTTTAGATTTTTTTCAACCTTATGGGTTTTGCCTTCTAATTTCTGCTTCCAAGTTTTCTTTTTTTATTTTTTCTTTAATCTGTTTTCTCAGCGCTTGTTCTTCTATTATTTTTCGGTTTTCTAGTTCTTGTATTTCTTTTTTTAAACAAGTTTCTATATCTGTTTCAGTAATCATTATTTTTTGTTTTGAAGGAGTTTGTGATTTTCTAGTTCTAATAATAGCTGTTAAAGCTGACTCATGTAAAATATTTATCATAGCTCTAAATGATTGTAATTCTGGATACTTTTCTAGTTCTACAACAAATCCATTTTCTAAATAATTTATCGCTTCATCTGTAATTTGATCACTTTCTGCTGTTAAAAGTTCGTCTTTTCCTGTCGTAAGGTTTGTTTGCTTTTTTTTCCATCCTTGTTTTGTTAAAAAATCCATTATTAAAAATATTTTTCTCGCTTGCAAATCTAAAGGTTTTACTTCGATTTTATGATTAAAACGAGACAAAATAGCTTCATCAATGCATTCTATATGGTTAGTGGTTCCGATCCAAAAAATGTTTTTCGTATAATCTTTTGAGAATTTAGTCAATTCCGCTTTAAAGGTTGTAGTAATCGCTCTTGTTCCCGGATTGTCAGCTATAGTCAAATCGCGCCAAGTATTTTCACACTCATCAACACAAATAATGATATTTTGACTTTCTTCAGCTCTTTTAAATAAAGCGTGCACTCTATTAATTCCTTCTCTTGTGTTGTATTTTTGAAACTCAGTGCCATCAATTTCTATATAATCAAAACCAGTTGTTTTCGCTAAAGCTCTAGCAAGAGTAGTTTTACCTGTTCCTGGGACACCGTGCAAAATAGCTCCAGTGGCAACGGGTATTTTTAACTTTTGAACATCAATGTTGTAATGCATAAATGCTTGTAGTTTATTGAAAGCTTTCTTTTCTTCATCTAAACCGGTCAATTCGTCCATTCTTTTATAACCCTCAAATTCTTTATCTCCGACTTTATGTACTTTAATTTCCTTTGCGTATTTTTCTATATTAGTTTTGTCTTCTCCGCCCATAGCAGCTACAATTCTGCTCAAATCATCACTTAAAGTATCGTTATTTTTTTGAAGTTTTAGTAATAAAGAGTCTAATTTTGCGTTTATATTATTCCCTTTTACAGCTTCACTTAAAGTAGTGTTGTTGTTTTTAAGTAGTTCGTTTATCTGTGTTAATATACCTTTATTATTATTGTCATTATCAATAAAGATTTTTTTGAAAGCGGCCGGATCAAGAATGTTTTTGTTGTTTTCTGTACCAGTTAGATTGTTGATTTGTATCTGTTTTACTGGAAAATTTTTTTGTAAGACGGCTTTAATTTCTTTTTGTAGCCCGTTTTCTCCTTCAGAGTCCGTTTCAAGTCTTGCTTTTAAAGTTGTTAATTCTCCATCTATTCTTTTAGCTGTTTCATCGAGTTTATCTACAGTAGTTACTTTTTCGTCTAAAAGTTGTTTAATTTTATCAATGCTTTGACTTAAAGAATTATTACCTTCTTTTGATGCAATAGCGTCTTTAATCTCCTGTAAAGATTTTTTCATACTTTCTACTTGTTCAGGATTTTTTAAAGCTTCAGCTAACTCGTCCACATCGATCATTTCATTAATATTATTGATTTTCATTTCTTTTTCACTTTTATTATTGTTCCATTTGGAAAGAGCGTGAAAAACTTCAACTAAAGCGATAATAGAGACAAAAAAAGTTAACAAACCGATAGCTAATTTTGAGGATTGATTATTATTTTTCTTAATTATCTCCACCTCCTTTATATTTAAGAGGTTTAATTCTTAAAGGGAAAGAATTATTTTTATTTTATAAACTTGTTGATTTTGTTTTTTAACATTTTATCAAGCAAAGTTTCATTCATTAAGACGAAATATGAATGCAAAAATTCATCATAAAAACTAGGTTTGCGAACTAAATTCTCCCCGCCTATTTTTCTAGAAGTATAATTTATAGCACTTGCAACTTGACTTTTTTTCGCTTGATAATTAATTTCGTTTGAAAGAGCTTCAAAATAAAGAAAAACACCTAAAAAAAGACTAATAATAAGACCTAAAAGAGTGAATAAAAAATAATAAATTATATTATTGCTATTTTTATTCATGTATTTCCCCCATTATTAACATACCCTTTTGATATAATTTTTATTATTTCCAAAAATAAATCTTAACTTTTTATTTCTTTACAAAAAAAGTATTTTTTTTATTTATCTTCGTTATTTTTTAATTTATCGATCGCTGCTTGTAGTTCAATCAATTTTTTATGTTCTTGCAAAGCATCTAATTTCTGAGACATTTGTTTATTTTTACCAAAAGAAAGAATTAATAAAATGCTTAAAATCATAATCACAAAAAAAGCCAACATTATCAATAATTTATGATCTAAATCTTTTTGTAAATTTTCTATTTTATTTTCTAATTTATCGTAATGATAATTTGGATAATGGCCTCCGGGATTATTATATTGTCCTCCGTTTGGATAAGGGAAAGAAGGTTGTTGCGAAATAGGAGGTGTTGTGTTGGATGCAGGGTTTGGCTGATTATCACTAACATTTGACGTTTGATTTGTTGTGGATTTTTTTTCTTGTTGTAAATTTGCAATTTCGTCTTTATCTTTTTGTTGAGATACTTTTAATTCTTTTATTTCTTTGTTTAATTTTTCTATTTCTTTTTTCTTTTGTTCATCAAAATGTAATTGTTTTTTATTTATTCTGTCTTCTAGTTTTTTTATTTTTAACTCTCTCTCTTGTATTGCTTTTTTAATTTTTTCATTATCTTCTTCTAATTTTTTGTTATCCATTTTGAATGTATTTTCTTGCGCTTTATCAATGTTTCTATCCATCTTTTTGATAGCTTCAAAACAGTTTTCCAGAAAAGGATGTACTTTAGTTTTATTAAAAAGATTAAGTTTATAAGTTAAAAATAAATTAAAAAAGATAAACAAAATAATGTGAAAAAAAATTAAAATATTACGAACGAAAAGGAATAAATCGAATTTTTTCTGGGGTTTTTTCTTTTTGAGAGTTTTTCTTATTATTTTCTTTTTAGTGGTAACATCTTTATTTAAACTCTCACTTTGAGAATTAGTTCTTTTGGGTTCATGATATCCCGACCTCCTTATTTGGAGAATTTTATAAGTTTAGTTTCATCTTCTAAAAAAATATAAAATAAAAGTATATTCATGCTTATTGACTGTTTAATTATTAAATATAGAAGGTTTTACCAACTATAATAATGACTAAATTTAATATTTTATATCATTAAAGAAAAATGTTAAAAAAATGAAATTTACGAATATATATAAAATAATATAATTTTATTTTTTAAGCGTTATTATTTAAAAAAACGTTTATTAACAATTTTTTTCGCTAAACCTCCTTCGCTACATGAATTTTTTAATGACGCAGTGAGTTCATCATAAATGATTATTAAACAATAATCATAAATATAGCTTGTTATTATTATAACATTATTTTTTTTAAAGTCAATGGAATCGTCAATTTATTAAGAAAAAAACCACTTTTGATAAAATAAAAAAGTTTTTTACTTTCTCTGTTTTCTTATTGATAAGTTTATCGAAAGGCTTTTAATTATCCTTTTTACCGTTTAATTATGTTTTTTATCTTTTCTGAGGTTATAAATTATCTTTTTTTCTAAACGAAATCTTCTCTAATTGATTTTTTTTCAAATCACAAATTATTTTCCAAAAAGATCAAACAAATGTCTCGGACGAAAAACACTCTTTTGAACCATTTTATGTTTTAATCAAAAAAAGCAAGAAAAACAATTTTCTTGCTTTTTTTGATGCTTAAATGATTGATGGATATCAGAATGAGAATAGTTTTTTTATTGTATAATAAAAGTGTATTTAATGATATTTTTTGACTTTCTCAATCCTTATTTTAACAAAGATAAAACCCATAATTTCAAATGATTAAAATTTTACACAGAAGAGGAAATATTTGCAACCGCCACAAGATAATAACAATAATATTTACGCTTTGACTAAATTTTTTTTAATCCCTATTTTATTATTATTGTTTGTTATGGCGTACCTATTTGTTCTTTATAAACGTCATCAACCATATCTAGACACTTTTTTATCGGCGGATAATACAAAGGAATCTTATTATAACGCTAAAGATTCTCATCAAAATATGGATATTGATAGTGAAATAACTGAATATGACCCCATTACAAATAATTTAATGAAAACCATTTCTACCGAAGGACATGTTAAAGAATATGACCCTATCACAGGTCATTTAATTCAAGAAAAATTCCCTAACGGTCATATTAAAAAATATAACGACCAACAACAAGTTATTAAAGAAATTTTACCCAATAAAGTTAAATTTTATTATGAATATGAACCAGAAACGCAGTCTTTATTAAGAGTTTTGGTGAATGATTTTAAAACTTTTCAATATGACCTTAAGACGGGTACAATAGAAAAAATTTTGCTTTCTGACGGAACTATCACTGAATTCAATGTTGAAAATAATCAGTTTATGCAAGAAATTCACCCCGATAAAACTATTAAAAAATTAAAAGGGAATCTGATGGAGATTATCTTTCCTACAGGATATACAAGAGAATATGACGTTATTGCGGGACATTTATTAAAAGAAATCACGCCCAAAGGAATTGTTAAAGAATACCGTAATATTTTACATCAAGAAATGTTGCCGAACGGAAACATCAGAATATATGAAGCTAATAGTGTGAAAGAAATTTCTTCAGAAGATAAAAATATTACAGAATACGACATCAACACTAAAAGAATAAAAAAAATTATTTACCCGAACGGCGATGTTAAAGAATTTAGCTTGTATAAGAATAATTTACAAAAAGAAATTTTATCAGACGGAACGATAAAAGAATATAATATCGACAATAACATTCTTATTAAAGAGTTTTTACCTGATAAATCTATTAAAGAATATGATCCAGAAAAGGGTTTTTTATTGAAACACACTTTCCCAGACGGAAATGTTTTACAATCGATACCAGATTTTGATCCTGATAGTCATAAATTAATTAAAATTTTTTTACCAGATAAAACGATCATCGAAATGGATACAGAAAAAGACCTTATTATAAGAGAAATTGCTTCAGATGAAACCGTTAAAGAAACTATTTTCGGCTATGATCCAGCAACGAATAAATTGGTTAAAATTTTCTTTCCTAACGGCCATATTAAAGAATTTGACCCTATAAAAGACTATTTAATCAAAGAGGTTTTACCTAACGGAATAACCATTGATTATGAATATGACCCTCTAACGGATGTTTTGTTAAAAACCGTTTCCTCTGATGGTCAAATTATTGATTACCAATTAAACGAATAAAGCGTTACTATAATAAATTAATCCCTATATAATAAAAAAAGCCTTTTTATCTTTGAAAAAGGCTTTTTTGGTATATTATTTTAAGGAAGAATGGTTTTTTTCGATATTTTTTTGTATAGCTTCCCAAGGGAGACTGATGCATAAAACTCTACTGGAAGGTTGTTTCAATAAGTTAAACACTTTCAATTCAGGATCTATTTGTGTTTCGTCGTAGTTTTTATCTTTCACCATTCCTAAAAAGTGATTCACTTTATTCAGCGTTTCAGGGATAGTTTTCTTTTTTAAATGTACTGACATTAAACTAGCTGATGCGCAACATACCGCGCAAGCTTGAGTATCGTGTTTAATATCCACGATAACATCATCTACTATTTTGATTTGCAAATCTATAGCGTCACCACAAGAGTTATTTTGGTAACGAATATGTAAATAACTATCGTCTTGCACTAAGCCATGGTTTTGAGGATGACTAGAATGTTGAATCATTAATTTTTTTTGTAATTCGTTCATTACACACATTGGTTAATTCCTTTGATTTTTAAATTAAACTAAAAAATCTTTTATTTTTTTTAAATGAGTAATTAAAAAAGCGATATCTTCTTCAGTATTGTGGATCCCAACAGACACTCTAATAGTGCTTATTTGGTTTAATTTTTTGGAAACTAAATTAGCACAATGTAGACCTGTTCTAAGATAGATATTATGTTTAGCTAAAGAGCTTTCCACATCATGAGCGTGAATTTTGTCAAAAACGAAAAGTACTAAATTATCAGCCCCTTCGTTCAACACCTTAATTTGTGGGATATTTTTAAATTCTTCTTTAATTTTAGCAACCATTTTTTTATTATGTTGATGAAACTTGTCTATTCCAATAGATTCAATAAATTCTAAACTTTTTTTAAAAGCAATGATTGAGCCTATATTAGGAGTTCCTGATTCAAATTTATAAGGGGTATCCCTTAAAACATAATGATCTTTAAAGACTTCTTGGATCGTACCGCCACCTAAAAAAGAAGGTTTCATTTTTTCTAAATGTTCTTTTTTACCGTAAAGAACGCCTACTCCAAAAGGTCCATAAATTTTATGAGCCGAAAAAGCCATAAAATCAACATCTAAATCTTTCATATCTAAACGTTGATGAGCTACAGATTGAGCCGCATCTAAAATCACTAACACGTCTTTTTGATGAGCAATTTGAGAGATTTCTTTAATAGGAGTTTCATAACCTAAAACGTTAGACATATGGGTTAAAACTACTATTTTAGTTTTATCGGTTAAAACAGTTTTAAAGTTTTCCACAGTGATTTTGTTTTGTTCACTTAAAGGAACAAACACTAATTTAGCTTGTTTATCTTCTGCTACTTTAATCCAAGGTAAAACGGATGAATTATGTTCTAATTCTGAAGTGATAATTTCGTCTCCTGGTTGGATGTTTTGTGAAAGAATTTGTGCTAACATATTTAAAGATTCAGTCGTTCCTTTGGTAAAAATAACTTCTTCAGGTTCAGCGTTGATGAATTGAGCCGTTTTTTCTCTGGTCTCACCCATTAAACGATTGTTTTGTACGGATAAAGCGCCGAAAGATCTAAAATTCATACCATTATCATTATAAAAATCTGACATAGCATCTATCACTGTTTGTGGTTTTAAAGAAGTAGAAGCGGAATCGAAATAAACCAATTTAGGATTGTTTTTAAAAATAGGAAAATGGGAACGAAAAGAATTATCTTTCATAAGCGGTTATTAAACTCCTTTTTTCAAAAAAAATATCACCCGTGAGGATGTCATATTTTTTTGTTTTTTATCAAATAGTTATGGATAATTATTTTTCGAAATTAGCTAGTATGTCTGCTTTTAATTTATCAGGGTTTTGGACCATAACGTAATCTTTACCTGGTCCACCAGCTTCAAACATAGTTTTTTGCACTTGTTCGTGTTTTAAAAATCTTTTCACCGCTTGGACTTTTTCATCATCTTGGTTGTTTTTGCGAGAAGCTAAAATAATAGCGTAAGAAGAGAAAACAATATTATTTTCTTGTTCTTCAGGACTTACAGTACCGATTCTTTTGAAATCAGGGTTTTTTCTCATAAAACCAGGGCAGTTGATAGATAAATCGTATTTAGTCGGATCAGTGAATAATTCCACTACTTTAAATAAGTTGTTAGTTTTAACAAAATCCAAATCATAAATATTTTCTATATCATCTAAATTCAAACTATAACCTTTAGCTTTGATCACTTCTTCATCGATTTTAACTAAATTTAAATTATTTAACAACAAAAGAGAACGTGAAAAATCACATGGTGCTGCGAATAAATCATTAAAAGGAGCAAATAACAATCTTAAGTTTTTATGTTTTTTAACATCTTCTACGGATTGAAGTTTTAAAGGGTTTTTTTGATGAACGTATAGACCGTAACGAGGGTGAAAAAACGGTTGCGCCATCGTTAATTTAGTTTCTTCATCAGTTGCCGAAAAATCGTTATAAGAATTCATAGTGTGGTAATTATTAGAAATGCTCACATCTACAAGACCTTCTTTAAGAGCGTCATTACAAGTGATTTGATATTTTTCTTTTAATTCTGCTTCAGAAATAACTTCTAAAATGTAGCCATCTTCAATCAAATGTTTAGTACTTTGTAAAGTATTTAAAGAAGAAGGAAAATTAGTAGCTATTTTAATAGTTTTTTTAGGCTTATTATCGTTGTGATTGCCAGCTAAGTTATTCATAATCGTATCCTTTTAATCTTTTTATTTATTATTTTTCTTGACGGTTATCTAGTTTATAACCAATTTTTAATTAGTCTATCTTTTAATTCTTCAGGTTTTTCAATCATAACATAATTTTTCATGCCGTTATGAGTTTGATTCACGTGAAACGCTTTAACTTCAGGATCTTGTAGAATTTGTTTTAGTATATTGATCTCTTCGCTATTTTGGTTATCTTGTCTTGAAATCAAACCAATAGCGTATGATTCTACTATTTCGTTAGTTGGTTCATTTTCGCCTGTGATATTAGAGCCGATTCTGATAAAATCAGGGTTGCTATTCATAAAAGCAGGCCAATTTGCCATTAAGTCAAATTCATCAGGATTTTCAGCAAATTTAAAAGGAATTTGAGAAGTTTTAGTAAACTCTAATTCATAAGGATTGGCGATATCAGAAAAATTAATATTTAATCTTTTCTCTTTTAAAACCTCTTCAGGAATATCGATTAATCCGTTATTTCTCAATACTAAAAGAGAACGGGAAGTATCGCAAGGTTCAATGAAAGAAAAAGCCACAGCTAATAAGACTTTTAAATTTTTATGTTTTTTAACTTCTTCTAAACTTAATAATTGTTTTTTGCTTTTTTTATTAGCGTATAAACCATATTTAGAATGATAAAAAGGTTGAATAAAAACAAAAGGTTCTTGTTTGTTTTTAATTAAAAAATCATTAGTCGCTTTAAAAACATGAATATTGGTGTAAATTAAACCATCAATTTTTTTACTTTTTAAAATATCGATATTTTCTTCAGTCCAATTAGTTTTAACTACTTCTAAATCAATACCTTTATCGTAATATAATTCTTTAGCTTTATTTAAGGTATTAATAACCGCTTGAATGGGGCTACCAACTTTAACTACTTTTCTTTCTTTTTTATTGTTTAAATTCTTCATATTAAAATCCATCTTTCTTTTACAAACAATAATCAATTTTTCAAATGATATAAATTTTTTATCTTATATTAACACGTGTTTTAAAAACCTAAAAAATCTTATGCAATTTAGGTTTATTTCTTTTTAACTTGGCTAAATATTTTTTTAAGCGATGTCTTCGTATAAAACAGCACTTAAGATTAAATGAGGATAATCATTTAACATTCTAGAAACAGGGCATTTAGTATGAACTGTATCCATGATTTCAGCCGTTTCTTGTACGGAGGCATCTTTAATACCCATAATTAGTTCTAATTTGAAATAAAAACCTTGTTCATCTTTAGCAGTACTAGTTAACACTTTGATTTTAATGTCTGATAAATGCGGTTTTTCCAAGGCAAGATATTTTTTAGTAGTTTTATAAAAACATACTAATAAAGATAAACTCATTAATTCTCTTGGATCGCTATAATTATCATTAGCATTAGTTAAAGCGGAATCTAATTTAGTTTTTAAACCGTTTTTAACGATTCCTATATCGTTTAATCTTTCTTCATGATAAGCGATTAATTTTAATTGGCTCATTTTGTTCTATTCCTTTTTAATTTTTAAAAGTTAATTTTCCCACGATAAAAGAATTATATTTTTCCTTTTAAAGGTGATGATTAGTGAATAAATATACCTCTCTTAAAGTTTTATCTTTATTCACTAAATTAAAGATTTCTATATTGATAGTGTAAAAAGAGTGTAGAGGGTTCGTATTATCGTCTTTTATTTTTCTTAAAATATTTAATTTCACTAAATTCAAAGTAATAGAAGAATTTTTAGTTAGCGGAAATTCTTTATTTTTATTTTGTAAAAAACTTTTTAAGACTTCTTTTTCTATATCCGAACAATTCAGTAAATATTTTTTCATTTTCATTTTCACTTTTCTTTCGTAAAGAAAGTTCATGACAAAAAGAGCTCCCACCACGACGAAAATGATTGCAAAACAAACTAAATAATGCTTCATTAAATAAAACCTCCTTTTATTTTTTTTTGAAAGAAGACATGATTTGTTTAATTTGTTTCTCTCCTGGGGTTCTTCCCATTTGTTTAAACATTTCTTTTATTTGTCTTTCCGTAATAGGAGGATTTTTTTCTAAATATTTTTTGAACCAACGGAACATGAAAAAAGCTCCTACAACAATTCCTAAAATTAATCCTAATAAAAATAAACCGGTTCCCATCCAATTCATACGATATAATTCTCCTTTTTATAAAATAAAATCATTCAATTTTATTATAATTTAAAACATAAATAAATTTTCATGATAAAGTCAAGAAAACTTTGCGGTAATAGTTTAATTTCTTACTACCGTATTTTTTACTTTTAATTAAATGAAAATCGTTTATTTTTGACGGTAAATTCATCTTGTGATTGGTTTCATAAATCACTAAACTATTTTGATTAGTTAAGGGACCTAAAACATTGAATAAAGGTTCCAAATAATCAGAAAAATACGGAGGATCTAAAATGATTAAACCAAAGATTAATTCTTCTTTGATAAATTTTTTCAACATTCTAAAAGCATCGCCATAAAAAATGCGTACTTCATCATTCTTTAATTGCAATTTTTGGCTGTTTTTTTTAATCGTTTTATAAGCGGCAAATAAATTATCCACCATATAGATCATTTGAGCTTTTCTACTTAAGGCTTCAAAACCATAAGCTCCTGAACCAGAGAATAAATCTAGTACTGTCTGACCTTCTATTTCTGCCCCAATTGTATCAAATAAAGCTTTGCGAACTAAATGAGAAGTACTTTTGGTTTTTTCTGAAGGAACTAAATCTAATCTAAAACCTTTGTATTTTCCTGAAATAATTTGTAACATTATTCAACACCATTATTTTTTCAATTTCTTTTCTAAAGAAACCAAAATGGCTAATTGTTCTTCAGAATGTTTAAAACCTTTAGATTGATAATATGCAAAATTAAATTTTAAAAGTTGATAAACCGCTTGATCTAAATCTTCAACAGCCAATTTTCTAAAATAATTAACTTGCGGAAAATCACGATTATTTTCTAATTTATCACTTAATAAAATAATTTTATCCAGCTTATTCATCGTCTTATGACCCCAAACATGTTTTCTAATAGCGTTTAAAATTTTTTTATCACTAATTTTAAACTCTTTTTCCAACACTACAGGAGCGCTAAAAGCGTGATACATGAAAGTAGCTTGTTTATATTTATTAATGATTTTTTTATCTAAAACAGAGACATGGAATTCTAAAGAATCGTTTTTAGTATAATCATGAAATAAAGCCGCTATTTGTGCTTGTAAGATGTCTACTTTATGCAACCGAGCTAATTCCATAGCTTTCCTATAAACTCCTAAAATATGATTCAATCTCGGAGTATCATTTTTAAATTTTTCGTTTAATTTTTTTAAAATATTTTCTATTAACATAAATCACAATCATTTTTCTAATTCAACAAAATTTTTAAATTTTTGTTGATAAATTTTCGGATTATTTTTTTTGATTTTTTTGATGTAAGGTCTTTCGATGAAATAACGGCTTAAACGAGAAACTAATGATTCGTTGTTTCTATTAATCGGTTTTACTAAAATAGAAGTAATCTTCATTTTATTAGCTCCTAAAATATCCGTTCTTAATTGATCACCGATCATCACTGTTTCTTCTGCTGAAACGTTAAATTGTTCCAAAGCTTTTAAAAAGCCCCATGAAGAAGGTTTTTTATGAAAAAAAGTAAGCGGAATATAATCAAAATCACTTTTTAAAACAGTTGCCAATCTTTTTTGAGAAGCATTCGAAAGAATCACTATTTTAAATAAGGGTTGCATTTGTTGTAAAAACTGTTTATTTTCTTCGCTTAAAGCGTTTTGGTTGTTTTCTAATAAAGTGTTATCTAAATCAAAAAACAAAGCTTTAACACCCTTTTTCGCTAAATCATCATAAGGGATATCTAAAAAAGAATCATAATAAAATTCAGGCAAATATTTATTCGCTTTTTCCATTTTATCTATTCTATTTTTAGAATTTCTACTGTAAAGTTTTTACCAGTTTCAGTTTTAACCACCACTTGATCGCCTATTTTGCAACCTTGAATACTTTGACCAATAGGAGACTCAATAGAAATTTTATCAACAAAAGGGTCCGCTTCTAAAATCCCTACTAAATGTAGGTTTTTTTCTTCCATAGTGTCTAAAAATCTTAAATGAACTTTATTCCCAATATTGATGTCTTTGTTTTTAACAGAAGCGCTAATAATATTAACATTTTTTAAAATATTTTGAATTTCTAAAATTCTGGTTTCTATGACAGCTTGTTCGTTTCTAGCTGCACTATAATCAGCATTTTCACTTAAATCCCCTTGTTCTCTTGCTTCTTTTAAAGCTAATAAGTTTTCGTTTCTTTTAACGTTTTTAAGGTGATTTAATTCTTCGTTTAATTTATCAACTCCTGATTGAGTTAAAGTATAACTTTTTTTATTCATTTTATTTCCTTTATTTGATAATAATTTTAATTTCAAAATTAAATTATTTTAGGTGAAAAATCTTTTTTCCAAGAAATACTCAATCCATCACCAATATCTTTAAAAATAGTTTTAAATTCCCTATTTTCTGTTAAAAAAGTTTTAAAACTGTTTAATTTAGTGATAATTCTTTTCGTACTTCTAGAAATAGTGTTGATATCTAAATTATGAAAATTCAAATTATCACATACAATAACGCCATTATCCTTTAAAAAAAATTGGTATTTTTTAAATAGCTTTTCGTATTGAACCTTAGAAGCATCGATAAAAATGAAATCATATTTTTTTTGCGGTTGGTAAAAAAAAGCTTCTGACCAAATAACTTCAATTTCATGAGAAGTATTTTTTAAAAAATCCTTCGCTAATTGGACGTTAGGATACTCCCTTTCAATGGTTTGAATATTATTTTTTTCATTACTCATTGATAAAGCGCTATAACCAATCGCTGTCCCTATTTCTAAAATATCCCTAAAATCATTGTCAGCGATCATTTTTTCTAAAAATAATTTGGTTTCATCATGAATAATAGGGATTTGATGTGAAAGAGCATATGTTTTAATTTCTTGTAAAGATTTTTCTTTTAGTTCGTTTTTCATAATTGGCATATTTAAATAAATTAACCTTTTTTATTTGATAATAAAACGCTTTATCTTTTTTTATTTTTCTTTGTCTTTTTGGGCTTTTTTTCTAGTTTTTTTGCTAATTGCTGTTGTTCCAATAATTGGTTAGAACGAAAATTTAAAAAATTTTGTAAAATAATCATCGCTGCTATTTCGTCTTTTAATTTTTTATTTTTCTTTTGTTTGTTTTTAGAAACTTTAGGACCGCTACTGCTATTCATAGCTTGAAAAGCTTGTATGGTAGATAAACGTTCATCCCACAAAATCACTTCCACCGAAGGGAAATTATTTTGTAGTTTCTCTTGAAATTCCATACTTATTTTCGCTTTAATGCCGACATCATTATTCATATGTTTAGGATTTCCTAAAATAATCGTTTTAATGTTGAATTGTTCTATCACTTCTTTTAAAGGCATTAATAATTCTTCATATTTATGTTGAGTAAAATTAATAGTTTTTAAATTGTTCGCGATAATGCCTGATTCTGAAAGAGCAATTCCTAATGTTTTTTCACCTAAATCTAAACCTAAAAAAGAATTGTTATTGTTCACAAACAAGTCTTCCATCCCTTTTCTAATTCGTTTATTTTCGTTATATCTGAACTGAAAGAACGAGCAAAAGTTTTATTTCCGCCGCCTTTACCGTTAATGATTTTATTAATGTTTTTTACGAATTGTCCCGCATGAACGGTTTTACTTTTCGCCAATAAAACAAAACCATCGTTTTGCTTTTGACATAAAATTAAAAAATCATTTTGTAATTTGTCAAATAAATGTTCTAATAAAGTTTTTAAAATATTGGGTTCTATAATGGTTTCATCGTGAATCATAATTAACATTTGTTTTTCAATTTTATCAGGAATAAATTGATCCGCTTTTTGCAAAATTAGCTCAGTTTGTTTTTTGACCACTTCTTTTTGGAGAGCGATCTGTTGTTGTTTTAAAGTTTGAACGTAAGCTTTATAGTTTTGAATATCTGCATAACTATTATAATTAATGATAATTTTAGGAATAACTTCCGCATGAACTACTTTTCGATCTTGCTCTATTTTCTGCAAAATTTGTTGTTCTTCTTTGACAAAAGGACTAATTTTTTGTTCTATAGCGTTTCTAACGTTATCCTCGGAAGTGGCTTCAATTCTATAAATCCCCGAACCAATAGAACTGTATGATAAAATAGCGAATCTTTTTAGTTCCATAGTGTTTTTCGCGTGCGTTCCACCACATAATTGAAGAGAAAAATCGTGGATTTTAACTACTCTTACTGTATCAGAATAATCTTTATCTGCTAAAAATTTAGCATCTTTTTTCTGCGCCTCTACAAAAGACATCACTTCTGTTATAACGGGGTATTTTTGCGAAATCCAATCATTAACTTGGTTTTCTAATTGCATCAAATCATCAGAAGATAAGAGATTGTAATGGTTAAAATCATACCTTAAAACCTTATCATTCAAAGAGGAACCTTGTTGTTTAATATGCTCTCCAAAAATCTTTCTTAAAGAATCATTTAAAAGGTGAGTTGCCGTATGATTTAAAGAGTTTTTGCGTCTATTCTCTGGATCTACGATAGCTACTACCTCTTGTCCTTCGCGAAAGACATTAGCGATTTGATGTATTATTTGACCGTTCGGTAATTTCGTCACTTTAGTAACGGGCACATTGTTAATAGTTCCTTCATCACAAGATTGCCCCCCCATACGAGGATAAAAAGGAGTTTTTTCTAAAACAATACCTTCTTTAAACACTTTAAGAACTTTTGTTTTGGCTTCTAAAACTTCATAACCCACAAATTCACTTGGAGTGGTAAAGTTTAAATAATCCGTATTTTGCTCTTTCATTCCGTTTTTAAAATCTTTATTTTGGTTTTTTTGTGATAATTTCTTCTGTTTTTCTAAGAAAACATCAAATTGGTCTGAATCTACTTCAATATTTCTTTGTTCGGCGAATTCTAAAACAACCTCTTTGGGCAAACCATAAGTATCATAAAGTTTGAAAAAATTTTCATCAGATATTTTATTATCTTCAGTCAATTCTAAAATTTTGACTTCACCCTCTTTTAAAGTGTGTAAAAATTTTTCTTCTTCTTTTTGGATCATTTGAGCAATAAATGTTTCTTTATCTTTTAAATCAGGATAAAATTCTTGCATCATATCAGCCACAGTCGGTACTAATCGATATAAGAAAGGTTCATTTAACCCTATTTTTTTACCTTTTTGAAAAGCTCTTCTTAAAAGTCTTTTGAGAACATAACCTCTTCCATCGTTAGCTAAAACAACACCATCTCCAAGGCCGAAAACTAATGTTTTAACGTGGTCTGAGATAATTCTAAACGTTTCATCCTCTTGATATTTAAATCCACTTATTTCTTCTATTTTGGCAATAATAGGATAGAATAAATCAGTTTCAAAATTAGTTTTTTTATCTTGAAAAAGACAAGCTAAACGTTCTAAACCAGCACCAGTATCTATATTTTTTTGTGGTAATTCTTTATAATTCTCACGTTTGGTTTCGGGAACAGAATTATATTGGGAAAAAACAATATTCCAAATTTCAATAAAACGATCGTTTTCAATATCGTTTTTAATCAATTCAGGACCTCTTGGATCGTATTCAGGTCCACGATCAAAAAAGATTTCCGTACAAGGACCACAAGGACCTTCGCCAATTTCCCAATAATTAGTTTCTAAAGGGATTAAGTGACTTTCCTCTATCCCTTTTTTTAACCAAAAATGATACGTATCTAAGTCTTGATGAAAATAAGTAATATATAATTTTTCTTTTGGTAAAGCGAAAAAACGTTCGGATAATAACAATTCATAAGCTAAATCAATCGCTTCTTCTTTGAAATAACCACCGATAGAGAAATTGCCTAACATTTCAAAAAAAGTGTTATGACGAGAAGTTTTGCCGATATTTTCGATATCATTAGTTCTTAAGCATGTTTGGACATTAACAATGTTTTGAAAACGAACTTTCTCTGAACCGTCAAAATATTTTTTCAAAGGAGTTACCCCGGCATTCACCCACAATAAAGTAGGATCAGATTGCGGTATTAAAGAAGCCGATTTTTCTTGGTAATGACCCTTTTCTACAAAAAAATTTAACCACATTTTTCTAATTTCAGAAGAAGTCATTTTTTTCATTTGTTTATTTTCCTTTAATTTGTTCAATATTTTCCCATAAAATAATTTTATAAATAAAAAAGATAATTAATATCTTTTTGGGAAAATAGGATATTGTTAATTATCTTTTTTTTTCTTTGACAAAATTAATTTTCCTTTGTAATAACCACTATTAAGAGTAACACGATGGGGTAAAGTAAAATTATTAGTTTCCGGACATACTACTAAAGTCGGTTTGTTTAATTTATAATGTGTACGTCTTTTTCTTTTTGCAGTCTTACCAGTTCTTCTAAAGGGAACAGCCATTTTTTCATCTCCTTTTTTTTATTATCAAATAAAACACTTTCTTACCAAAATGCTTTATTTGATAATAAAATATTTATTTAATTTTTTTGTTAATTTGTCTTTTTTTCTACAATGGCGTTTGAGAAGGGATTCGAACCCCTGACCCACGGCTTAGAAGGCCGTTGCTCTATCCTGCTGAGCTACTCAAACCTTTTAAACAACTATTATTATACTTGAAATAATGTTTTTTTACCATCCAAAATAAAAAAAATCTTCATTTTTATTAAATTTCATTTATTTCGGATGACTTTTAAAAACATATAATTAAATTTATCGTGAACAATATAATGGTTTTGAATGGTATAATGGTTGTTTTTTAACCATTCTACTAAAAGATGGATTTTCCCTTGACAACCTAAGATAAAAGGTTTGCCGATATGAGAAGTGTTTTCTAAAATATGGATAATTGTATAAGGACCCATACCGGCAATCAAAGCCAAATCAAAAGAGGAAGGGATATTTTCAAATCCATCGCTTAAATAAAATTCTACAGGATAATTTTCTAAATTTTCCCGTGCTTTTTCTAACGGTTGAGGATTGATATCAGAAGCAATCGCTTTTTGAATATAACCTAGTTCAAAAGCTTTTTTTAGCACTAAACCATGGTCTGTTCCGATATCTACCACCGTATGATAACCTTGAAGCAAAGAGGCAATAAAATCAATTCTTTTCATCATTTTTTGTTAATATTTTTGTATAGCATTTTCAATTTATTTTGTCTTGAAGGCGATCTTAGACGTCTTAAAGCTTTCGCTTCGATTTGACGTATTCTTTCGCGGGTAACGCCAAACATAGCTCCGACTTCTTCTAAAGTGTAAATACGGTCATCTAACAAGCCGTATCTCATTTTTAAAACTTGTTGTTCTCTTTCGGTTAAAGCTTCTTCTAAAGTTTCATCTAAAGTATTTTTTAAAGTTTCTTGCAACATGTATTCATGGGGCGAAACAGCGTTAGCGTCACTAATGAAATCTCCTAAAGAAGAATCATCTTCTTCGCGGACTGAAGTTTCTAAAGAAATGGTTTCTTTTTCAATCATCTGAATATCAGTGATTTGTTTAGTTTTAATATTCATTTCTTTCGCTATTTCGTGATTACCGACTTTTCTGGATAAATCTTGCGTCAACTTACCTCTGCAACGAGAAATTTTATTCATTGTTTCGATAATATGAACCGGAATTCTAATTGTTCTGGCTTGGTCGGCTACTGCTCTGGTGATTGCTTGTCTAATCCACCAAGTAGCGTAAGTAGAAAATTTAAAACCTTTTCTATAATCAAACTTATCTACCGCTCTCATGAGTCCCATATTGCCTTCTTGAATTAAATCTAAGAATAATATTTTTCTCCCGATATAACGTTTAGCGATAGAAACCACTAAACGGTAATTAGCTTCTACTAATTTGCTTTTACCTAACAAACCTTTTTTGATTAATTCATGGTTTTTTTGAATTTGTTCTGAAGTTAGAGTTATTTCTTTCCTTTTGTATTTAATCATTTGTTTACGCGCTCTAATGCCTTCGTAAACCATTTTGGAATTTTCTCTTTCTTCTTCGTGCGTTAATAAAGGTATTTGACCGATTTCTTTCAAATACATTCTGACAGGGTCATCAACTTTAATTGAATTAGAAATTTTTTCTAAATTCAATTCTTCTTGGTAATCTTCTTTACTTTCATCATCTTCGAAAGATAAATTATTTTTTTTCAATTTTTGTTCTTTTAGTTTTTTAACATTTTCTTTTTTAATTTTTTTATCTTGAGCGATTAAAAATTTGATAATTTCTTCGTTAAACGGAACCATATTTTTATTAAAACTGTTAATCCATCTTAACTTTTTTTTCAAGGCAACGTTAATAGAACTCATAGTCGCATCTTTGGCTAGTTTGGAATTATGTTTTTTAAACATCTGTTTTATCGTTTGTCTTAAATTCATATTTTTCACCCATTAATTTTATTTTATACAATTTTAGTACGATAATGATAAGATAACCTAGATTTTAGCCTCTTTTAATTGGTTTTTATAATTTAGCTAACTTTTCTCTTACTTTGTGAAGTTCTAACTTTTTTTGGATTAATTTTTGCCCTTTTTCTTCTATCTGTCGGATGTCTGCTTCGTTGTTTATCATTTGAGTTAATTCTTTTTCTAAAGAAGAAATTTCTGTTTCTATGTCGGCAAATTCATCTAATTGTGTTTTTTTTGCTAAAAGAGCTTTCACATCTTCTAAATGTGGTAGGGTTTTTTTCTGTTTAAATAAAAAACTATTTTCAATATCTTCTTTGAAAAGATCAAAATCGAATTTCGCTTTTCTTTCTTGAAAAAAATCTTCATAAAGAAGGGCGAATCTTTCTAAATCAACATGCCGATTAACATGAATGTTTTCTTCAGGCAAATGTTTTTCGTAATATTCTTTGATTTTAGCAACAATATCAATCAACACCGGATTTTTTAAAAAAATAATAAGGCTTCTTTCGTAAATTAATGGCAAAAACTTATCGCTTAACAGAATCTCAATAATGATATGTTTATCAGTTTCATTATATTGTTTTTTGTTCATTTTTTGAATATGAATGAATTTATCTGAATCACTGATAATTTGACTTAAAAGTTGATAACCTTTTTTATCATTTAATAAGTTGTTTTCTTTATCATAAGTTTGTTTCGCTAAATTTAAGGAAATTTGATATGTTTTATACAATTCTTTCGCGTAATATCTTTTAGTTTCTAGATCGTAATATTTCAATAAAGCAACGATTTTAGACTCTATTTCCTCATCACTTTGGTTCTGTTCTTTCCATTCTTCTACATTATAAAAGACAAAATCTTTCGCTTTTTCTTTTAAAGAAGAAAGATTGATAGTGTTTTTCTGTAAAATGTATTGGTCTGGGTCTAGATTATCAGGCAAAGTCACTATTTTAATTTTGAAATTACGTTTAATCAGTAAAGCCGATATTTTCAGAGCCGCTTCTTTACCCGCATTATCGCTATCATAAATGATTAAACAATTTTGACTTTTAGTTTGAAGTAATTTAGCGTGTTGTTCCGTAAAACTAGTTCCTAAAGTGGCTACTACGTTTTGAATGCCTTTTTTGTAAAAAGCTATAACATCAAAAACACCTTCAGTGAGAATAATTTCGTTCTTAGCTTGAATTTCTTCTTGATGTTCGTATAAACGATATAAAAGATTACTTTTTTTAAATAAAGCAGTTTCGGGATTGAATAAATATTTAGGATATTTTTCCTTTTCTTTAATCAAACGTCCTGAAAAACCCACAATATTGCCTTTTTCATCCGTCAAAGGGAACATCAAACGGTCTACGAAAAAATTATAATACTCTTCTTCGTTATTAGCTCTTTGTTTAATTAAACCTAATTTCAATAAAGTTTTAGCAGAGAAACCTTTCTCTAATAAATAATCTTTTAGAGAGTTAAAATCATCGTAAGCATAACCTAAACCAAATTCTTTAATCAATTCTAAAGTCAGTTTTCTTTCTTGAAATAAATAGTGTTCTAAAGGGTGATCTTTAATATTGTCAATAATGTATAAAAGTGAATCATGAAAATATTTTTGTGCAGCATTCAATACATCGTATAAAACATCTTTATTGTTTTTCTTTTTTTTCGGCAAATCAATATGAAATTGTTCACATAATTCTTCTACCGCTTTTTCGGTAGAAATATTTTTCAATTGACGCCAATAAGTAACTGGTTTACCGCCTTTGCTACAAGACATACAAAAGGCAATATTTTTTTCTTTAGAAACAGAAAAAGAAGGTGTTTTTTCTTGATGAAAAGGACATAAACCCATAAAGTTTTTGCCTTGTTTTTTTAAGACCACACCTGATTTAAGAACTAATTCATAAATGGGTATTTTTTCATTGATTTGTGCAACGAAAGATTCCTTCATTTTATCCATAAAATCGCTTTTTCACCACTTTACAATTCTTAAAACAATAATTTATTTTCTATATAATCACGGATTTGTTCCATAGGTATTCTATGTTGTTTCATAGTATCTCTATCTCTAATTGTGACCGTATTATCTTCTAAAGTTTGATCATCTACCGTACAACAAAAAGGAGTTCCTATAGAATCTTGTCTTCTATATCTTTTACCGATACTTTGGTTTTCATCATAAGTTAATTCGAAATAATGAGATAATTTTTTTTGTAATTCTTTCGCTTTAGGACGATGAATTTTTTTCATCAAAGGTAAAATAGCTATTTTATAAGGAGCTAAAAAAGGATGAATTTTTAACACTGTTCGTGAAGTTTCATCATTTAGCTGCTCTGTTTCTAAACTGTTAGCCAAAAGAGCTAAAAATAACCTTTCAACCCCTAAAGAAGGCTCAATCACAAAAGGAAAGTATTTTTCTTTGGTATTTTCATCAAAATATTGTAAATCTTTTTTAGAATATTTTTGATGATTTTTCAAATCAAAATCAGTTCTTGATGCTATTCCCCATAATTCATCAAAACCCCAAGGAAAACGGAATAAAATATCAGAAGTAGCGTTAGAATAATGACTTAATTCAGTTTCTTTATGATCTTTTAGTTCTAAATTTTCTTTTTTAACGCCTAGTTGTAATAAGAAATTATAAGAGTATTCTTTCCAATAAGAGAACCATTCTTGATGTGTTTCGGGTTGACAAAAGAATTCTAATTCCATTTGTTCAAATTCACAAGTTCTAAAAATAAAATTACCTGGTGTAATTTCATTACGGAAAGATTTGCCGACTTGACCGACTCCAAAAGGTAATTTTTTTCTAGTCGAATTTAAAATATTTTTAAAATTAACAAAAATACCTTGACAAGTTTCTGGTCTTAAATATAAAGGCTTTTTTTCCTCTATCACAACCCCTTGATGAGTTTGAAACAACATATTGAATTTTTTAACAGGAGCCCAATTTTTGGTCCCTAAAACTTCGTTCGCAATTAAATATTGCGTCATTTCTTCAAAAGATAAGGCGCTAACGTCAAAAGAAGGATCATGACTTTGAATTAATTTATCCGCTCTATAACGTTTATTAGTGTCTTTGTTTTCGGTTAAAGGATCAATAAACATTTCTAAATGTCCGGATGCTTCCCAAATTTGGGAGTTCATTATAATAGAACTATCCAATAAAACATTATCATCTCTTTCTTGAAAAAATTTCTTTTTCCAAGCTTTTTTAATGTTTTGTTTTAACAAAGTTCCTAAAGGACCGTAATCAAAACTATTTGATAAACCGCCATAAATTTCACTACCTGAAAAAACAAAACCATTCTGTTTAGCAAAAATAATTATTTCTTTTAAAGATAACATGTTTTTATCCTTTGCTATTTTTTGTCATAAATAAATATATATTATTATCGTATTTAATGTATATATCCTAATTGTTTTAATAAGTTCATTCTATTGCGCCAATTTTTTTCTACTTTAATCCAGATGTTAAGATGAATTCTTTTGTTTAAAGTACGGTTGATATCTTTTCTAGCTTCTGTACCGATTCTTTTTATCTTTTCGCCCTTAGCACCGATTAAAATTTTCTTTTGACTAGGTTTTTCCACTAAAATTAAAACCGAAATTTCCAACATGGAAGGATCTTCTTCCATCGGACGCATATCTTCTACTGCGGCAGCGCATGCATGAGGAACTTCTTCGTGCACGTGATAAAGAATTTTTTCTCTGACTAGTTCTGAGATCATTTCTTGATCTGTCACGTTAGTAACCATGGTGTTATCGAAATAAAGCGGTCCTTCTTCTGTTAAAGATAAAATTTTTTCTTGCAAAATATCTACGTTTTGTTGCGTCATAGCGGACAAAGGGACAATATGTTCGAAAGGAAATTTCTCTAAATAACTAAAAATAATTTTATCGATTAAAATCTTTTTCTTAATGTCATCTATTTTATTAATCACTAAAATCACTTTTTTATTATGTTGTTGAATAGTTTGTAAAATTTTTTCTTCTTTAGGCGTACATTCGCGATCAACTACGAATAAAACAATATCCACATCTTTAATACTTTGCATCGCTACAGAATTCATATTGTTATTTAATAAATATTTTTCTTTATGTATTCCCGGAGTGTCTACAAAAATTAATTGATAATGAGGGTCGTTAATGATACCCATAATTTTATTACGAGTCGTTTGTGATTTAGAACTGGTAATAGAAATTTTTTGTTTTATCAAAGAATTTAATAATGTAGATTTGCCTACATTAGTATTGCCTATCATAGTAATAAAACCTGATTTAAACACTAATTTTTTCTCCTTCAAAATTGATATTATTTATTTAAACAACTATTTATCTAAATGATGTTCTTTTAAAATTTTATCTTGTATTTCGATCATTTCCAACAAACCTTCTTCTGTTTCGTCTTCATAACCTTTTAAATGTAAATATCCGTGCACAGCTAAAAAACTAATTTCTCTTTGATGACTGTGTTTTAATTTCTCCGCTTGTTCGAAAGCTTTGGGCAAAGAAATGATAATATCCCCTAAAGAATCATCATTAGCGTCGTTCTTAAAAGTCAAAACATCAGTAGGATAATCTTTTTGACGATAATACAAGTTCATTTCTTGCATTTTAATGTTGTCTATAAAGACAATATGTAGTTTTTTTTTTCTTCAAAAGAGCTAAATATTTTGAATAAAGAGTTAGTAAAAGGTTTAATATTGATGTCAGTTTGATTATGTATTTTAATAATCATATTAATTTTAATTTCCTTTTATGTAATATTTTTTATACTAAAAAATATATTTTAAATAAAAAAAAGCACCTTTTTGGATAGGTAGCTTATTTTATTAAAAATAATTTAATGTTTTTTGTTTTTTAAGATTTTTTTACGATTTTTTCTCTCTACACTTGGCTTAACATAATACTCTTTTTTACGAGCTTGCGCAAGGTTACCAGATTTAGAAACATCTCTTTTAAATCTGCGTAAAGCGTCATCGATATTTTCTTCTTCGCGAACTATAGTTTTAGGCATTTAACAATCCCCCCTTTTTTTACTATAAAAAATATTTATATGTATAATTTTTATAAAATATTTTGTAACTACAATTATTTTAACATATAAAATAACGAATGTCAATATTTTATAACAAAAAAATATCTTTTTTTATTTTTTATTTAAGAATTAAGAATTTGGGCGCACTGTAATGAAAGCTGAAAAAAAGAGGATAAACACTAAGACAAAAATGATTTTATCTAAAGGAGAACTTTTCCCTTGAGAACTGTTACCACCATATTGTTCTGTAAAAGCGTCTACAACGCTTTTTTCAGAAGAAAACAAGATGCCTAAAATAATTAAAACAGCAACTGGATATACTACATAATTACTTGTTAATATTTGCATTTGACTAAAGGACATTATTATAAACCTCTTCTTTTAAAGGAACTAAAGCTTTTAAAAACACATCATCGGCGTTTTGAATAGCAATAATTTCTAATTTTTCTCTTACTTCGATAGGAATTTCATCCACATCTTTTAAGTTATCTTTAGGAATGAAAATAGTGTTAAGACCGCTTCTATTAGCAGCGATAGCTTTTTCTTTTAAACCGCCAATCGGTAAAACAGAACCTCTTAGAGTTATTTCTCCCGTCATTCCTATATCTTTACGAACACATGTTCTTTTGATAGCTGAATAAATGGAAGTTGCGATAGTAACGCCGGCAGAAGGACCATCTTTAGGAATAGCGCCTTCTAAAAAGTTAATGTGGAAATCATTTTCATCAAAAATTTTATAATCAATGCCTAATTTTTCCGCATTAGCTTTTAAAAAGCTAAAGGCTGTAAAAGCGCTTTCTTCAATAACTTTACCTAAATGACCGGTAAGAACTAATTTACCCTTACCTTTGTAATAAGTCGCTTCCACTGGTAAAATATCTCCACCAAAAGAGGTATAAGCTAAACCGTTAACCACACCAATTTGAGGTTTTTCTTCCATTAATAAATGTTGGAAAATAACTTTACCTAAATATTTTTCGATGTTGTTCTTATCGATTGTCACTTTTTCAACTTTATTGATTAAAATTTCTTTCACAGTTTTACGTATTAAATGAGCTATTTTCTTAGTTAAATTTCTCACACCAGCTTCTTTAGTATAATGTCTGATGATATAAAGCAAGGTGAAATCGTCAATTTCGAATTGAGTTTCATCAATTCCGTGCTCTTTTAACTGTTTAGGTAATAAATGCTCTTTAGCGATAATTAATTTATCTTGTTCTGTATAAGAACTTAGTTCAATCACTTCTAAACGATCTCTTAAAGGAGGAGCGATAGCGCTTAAATCGTTAGCAGTTGTGATAAATAAAACTTGTGATAAATCAAAAGGTTCAGATAAATAAAGATCAACAAAATTTTGGTTTTGTTTTGGATCAAGAACTTCCAATAAAGCCGAAGAAGGATCATGATGCGAATTAGTCACTAATTTATCAATTTCATCTAATAAAAAGACTGGATTTCTCACGCCCGCATCTTTTAAACCGTTTAAAATACGTCCTGGCATCGCCCCTACGTAAGTTCTTCTATGACCTCTGATCTCACTCTCTTCTTGCATACCACCTAAAGATTGTTTAACGAATTTACGCCCTAAAGCTTCAGCAATAGAAATAGCTAAAGTAGTTTTACCAACGCCAGGAGGCCCTGATAAACAAAGGATAGTTTGAGCGTTTTTCTTAGTCATGATTTTGACTGCTGCGTATTCTACAATACGTTCTTTAGCTTTAGCTAAACCGTAATGGTTTTTTTCTAAAGTAGCTTGTATTTTTTCCAAGTCATTAACATCTTTACTTGTTTTTTGCCAAGGTAAAGCGACTAAAAAATCTAAATAATTGCGAATAACAAAGGAATCAGCTACTGCTGAGGAAATAGATTGATAACGAGAAAGCTCTTGTAAAGCTTTTTCTTTAATCGGTTTAGGCATATTAGCGGAATTAATTTTTTTTCTTAATTCTTCAATTTCTTCTTCTTTTTTAACTTTATCGCCTAATTCGTTTTGAATAACACGTATTTTTTCTCTTAAATAAAATTCTTTTTGGTTTTCATCAATACTACGTTTAACTTCTTCGTTAATTTTATTTTCTAACTCAACTACGTCTATTTTAACTCTAATGTCTTGTAAAATATAAACTAATCTTTTGTTTAAATCAGGTTCTTTTAAATATTTATATTTTTCTTTTTCTTCTATTCTTAAGGCAAAAATAATTAAATCAGCCGCTTTTTCGGTTGTTACACCATTTTGTATTTGTTCTAAAAAGCTATTTTCAGAAATTAATAAAAACTGACTGATATTGGAAGTAATTTGTTGAATGATTAATTTGATTAAAGTTTGTTCTTCTTGCAAATCGCCTAAAACTGTAGGAACATTCAAAAATTTAGCACTATATAAGTCATCTTTTTTCGTTAATTTCTGCGCTTTAACACGATTTAAAATACGGAATTTAACTTTGTAAAGAAAATCATCAATTTTAATAGCTAGTAAAACTTTAGCTAAAACACCGTGTTTTTCTATATCAGAAACTTTCGGTTCTTCGTGTAAAAAATTTTTTTGCAATAAAATGATCACGTAAGGAGATTCCAGCAATTCTGATTGCTTAATAGCGTTGATGGAAAAAGAGCGTCCTATTTCAATTCTAAAGTCATTAGAAGGAATGGGTACAACGTTTCTCACAATAACAACAGGTAATTCGTTAGGAATAATATCATCATCCATTTTTGCTTTATTTTTTTTATCGATTTTTTCTGTTTTATCAATGTTTTCTTTTTTATTCATTTGATTCACCACTCATCCTTTTTTATGCGTGAAGTTAAATTAATATTATTTTTTTCATTAAGACTATAAATTATATTATAATCTAAAAAGATTTTTTATTGTGAAAAAAATAAATTATTTATTTTCTTTGGTTGTCTCTGGTTGGGAAACTTCTTTTTCTTCTTTAAAAACAACTTTTGTAATTAACAAATCACCAGCTTTAATTTGAGATAAACCGTTTTTGATGTTTTCCGCAGCATAATTTTCTTTTAACTTATCAATAGGTATTTTATAATATGCGCTTATTTGTTGGTATCTGTGTTCTATTTCTTCTGGAGTAACTTGTATGTTTTCTTTAGCTACTACTTCGTCTAATAAGAAATTAATTTGAACGTTTTTTAAAGCTTGTTCGGAAGTATTTTTTTCGTATTCTTCTTCGTTAGAATTAGTCATTTTTAAATATTGTTCTAAATTCATATTTTGTTCTTGTAGTTGAGAAGCGAATTGTTGTTTGATATTTTCTACTTCTGTTTGCACGAAATGCTGAGGAACTGTTAAAGTAGAATTAGCGATTAAATATTCAAAAACTTTTTGTAAAACTTCGTTATTATATTCTGAATTGTTTTGGTTTTCTAAATGTTCTTTAATGCTTTTTTTTAACTCATCTACTGTTTCAATATTAGGTAATTTTAAATTTTTAATAGATTCATCTGTTACAATGAATTTTTGAGGAGTTTTCATTTCTTTTAAAAAGATTTGAAAAACAGCTTCTTTACCGGCTAATTCTTTTTTGCCATAATTTTCAGGAAAAACTACGTTTATATCTCTTTTTTCGCCTTTTTTCATTCCTAACATACCTGTTTCAAAACCAGGAATAAATTGGTTAGAACCGATTTCTAAACTGTGATTGGTCGCTTCTCCGCCTTCAAAAGGAGTTCCGTCCACAAAACCTTTAAAATCAAAAATAGCTACATCGCCCATTTCTAAAGGAGTATCAGTTGTTTTTGGCGCTAATGTTTCGTTTTGTTTTAATAATAAATCCATTTGTGCTTGAACATCTTCATCAGTAACATTTTTTCTAAAATCATTTAATGTAATTTTTTGGTAATCACATATTTTTACTTCTGGTTTTAAAGCCATTTCTAAACCGAAACTGAAAGGTTTTTTTCTGTCTAATTTTTCAATATCAAAATCAACTAATTTAGGTTCTCCTACAGTTTTAAATTCTTTATTAGCTAATATTTCTTGAAATTTTTCTACATATATCATGCCGAAAGCATCTTTATATAAAGCCGAAGGACCGTAATGTTTGTCAAAAACTTTTTGGGAAACATGTCCTTTTCTAAAACCTTTAATTTCTACTTTAGGTTGAACTTTGTCGAAAGCTTTTTTGATATAAGATTCGAATTCGTTGACAGTTACGTCAAAATGATATTGTACAAAATCGTTATTATTTTTTTTAATTTGCATGTTTTATTACCTATATTTTATAAATTTTTATTTATGTAATGATTAGAACTGCAAAAGCAGTCTTTTCTAATAATTACATTTTTATATCCTTTTTAGTTTATTTAAAATTAAAAATGAAGTTTCATAAAAGAAAATACATTATTTTTATAACTCAAGTAAAGTTGATAAAAATAATGCTTTTGATAATTTTCTTTTTGAAGAATTCAAACAAATTTATATTTCAATTTAATTATACATCAATTATAAAATAAATAAAGAAAATAAAATTTATTTACCTTTCCTCTCTCTTTTTTTTACGGAAAAAAGAGGCTAATGATGTGATATTTTTTTTACTTTTTAAAGAAGAAAAAAAGGAAATAATCTAGAAAGAATCTCCTTTTTGAACTAAAATAATCTTTTTTTAATGTGGATGAAATTTACTATCATAAAAATGATTAGTTTTTTGGCTTAAAAAAATTTAAACAACCGAATAAATTACTTTTCCTTGTGGATTTATGTCTGTCAAAGATCACTTTTTGTTGAAAATGTTGATAAAAAGCAGTTATTTTAAGAATTTTGCCGTCAGTATCATATTCTATCAATTTTTGGACATTATTCTTTAAACTTTTAGCATCGAAAAAATATTCCCAAGAACGCATCAATTGTCCTTCTGAAGTATATTCTAGCACTTGAGAAAGTTGTTCGTTTTCTGGGTGATAAATATTTTCTTGCATTAAACCTTCGTCTGGAAAATTAATGATCGTACCAATAGTTTTACCTTGCAGGGAAAAAGTTTCCCCTTCGCATAAAACACCTTTTTTATTGTATTTTCGGATAAAATGTATCTGATCGCTATTGTGATAATTTTCTCTAACAGTTTTTAATTGTCCGTTAGGGTAAAAAGTTTTATAAGAAAGAGAAAAAGTGCCGTTTTGATTGAATTTGCTTTCTTGCAATAAAACGCCTTTTTCATCATATTGAGAAAAGGTCAAATATGTTTCACCGTTGAGGATTTCTGTTTTGACATTTGTTTGCCTTTTTTCCTCTGGAAAAAAATCTCCTTCTTCTTCTTGAAAATGATGAACCTTTTTGATAGAGGACAGATCGTTAGAAACATTTTGATGATTTTTAGATAGAAAAGGGAAATAAGTAATCATGAAACAACCAACCATAACCAAAAGAAATATGGCGATTATGCGTTGAAAAAATAATTTGTTAAACATCGTGCTTGCAAGCATACTTTCTATTTTGTTTTTTTATAAAGCTGAATTAATAATATCAGCCACTTCTTGACCTATTTGTTGCGTATTTTTATCTTTATAATTTTCATATTTAATATGAGGGTGAATAATTACTTCAACTTTTTTTCTTTTGAACCAAAATCTCTTTCTCATTTTGTAAGCCCCTTTAAGAGTAATAGGCAGAATGTTGGCTTCGCCTTTAACAGCTATTTTATAAGCTCCATCTAAAGTGCTGATGATTTTATCGTTTTTTTTGTTAACAACGCCACCTTCAGGAAAGATCAACATCGCTAGCTCTTGTTTCACATTTTCAATCGCTTGGTTTAAGTTTTGCACTGTTGCGCGCGGATTACCTCTTACTATTTTTAAGCAATGAATAGAATTGAAATAATAACTTAAAAACCAACCCCAACGACCTTTATATAAATCATCTTTAGGCGAGAAAGACATCGTTCTATCAACCGCACAAGCGATGATAAAAGGATCAAAATTAGTTTTATGATTAGAATAAATCACTAAATTGCCTTTATAAGGGATTAATTCTCGGTTATGAACCGTTACTTTAATGCGGAAAAATCTAAGAATTAATTTAGAGACGCTAGCAACAACCTTCTGTTGAAAAGAGTTGTTAATTTTTAATCTTCTGTTGATAAACATCATGATAAAAAATACCAATAAAACCATAACCCAAGATAAGGCTAAACTAGCGAAAAAACTTAAAAAATAACCTGCTATGCCGCAATCACAATATACAACAAAGGAAATATAAAAACTTACGAAAGATGCGATGAAAAATAAAGTAAACATTATTTAACTTTGCCTCCTTTTTGATAAGTAGCAAAAAGCAATTCTTCTTGAATATCTTTTTCTATGAGTTGGTATTGAGTCAAATCTACGTCAGGAAAAAAAGAATCTCCTTGATACCTTTTTAAGATATGAGTGATATATAAAACATCAGCATAAGGCAAGGATTGGGTATAAATTTGACTTCCGCCTATAATAAAAATATTTTCTTCCGAATTTTGATACTTTTTTAAAAAAGCGATTAAATCGTTAACAATAATTCCGTCTGATAAATTTTCGTGTTGAGAATTGCTAGCGATATAAGCAGTAGCAAAAGGTAAAGGTTTATTGCGGTAATATTGTTTTAAAGAAAGATAGGTATTCCAACCCATTAAAACGTTTTTTTGGAAAGTTTTTTTTTTAAAAAAAATCAGATCTTTAGGATAATGCCAAGGTAAACTATTTTTATTGCCAATTAAAAAATTAGAATCCAAGGCGGTAATCAAACTAATCATACTGCTACTTCTCCTTTTAAAGATGGATGATAATGATAATTTTCTAATTTAAAATCTTCAAAGCGGAAATCTTCAATGTTTTTGACCTGAGGATTTAAAAGCATTTGAGGTAGTTTTTTTGGTATACGTTTTCTTTGAATATTGATTTGTTCTAAATGGTTGTGGTAAATATGCGCATCGCCCAAAGTATGAATAAATTCATAAGCTTCTAAACCAGTCACTTGTGCCACCATCATTAATAGCAAAGAATACGAAGCAATGTTAAAAGGGATACCTAGAAAAACATCGCCACTACGTTGAAACAATTGTAAAGAAATTTTGCCTTTATTGACATAAAACTGCATTAAGACATGACATGGAGGTAAAACCATTTCGTCTACCAAAGGCGGATTCCAAGCCGAAACAATTAAACGACGTGAATTAGGGTTTTTTTTGATTTCTTGAATAGTTTTTTGCAATTGATCTACTCCGGCAAAATCACGCCATTGTTTGCCATAAACAGGTCCTAAATCCCCATGTTTTTCTGCAAATTGAGCATCTGTTTTAATTTTATCAATAAATTCTTGCTGACTTTCGCCTTGGAAATCGGGCGATTGACAAAATTTTTGATAAGGCCATTCGTTCCAAATATTAACATTATTCAGCGCTAAGTAACGAATGTTAGTATCGCCTTTGATAAACCATAATAATTCATGAATAATAGCTCTTAAATGAACTTTTTTAGTAGTAACCAAAGGAAACCCTTCTTCTAAATTAAAACGCATTTGATGACCAAAAATACTTTGGGTAACGAATTTAGTACGGTTTTCGCGCACTTCTCCTTTTTCTACGATCAAATTGCATAATTCTAAATATTGTTTCATATGAATAAAATTACCTTTTTTTATTTTGAGAAGTAATTTGTTAATATTAAAAAAATTAAACTTTGGGGAATATATTATTTTTTGTCATCTTTTAAAGAAAAGATTTAATCCCATTAAATGTTTTATTTAAAAGTTGTTGTGTTATAAAGTGATAAAAAAAGTTAAAAAACCATCCAGAGACATTTTTTAACATTCAAAAAATATTTATTAATTTGGCGGAGGAGAAGGGATTCGAACCCTCGCATCTTTTCAGATCTACGCGCTTTCCAAGCGAGCCTCTTAAACCACTTGAGTACCCCTCCGATAGTTTTTACCACTTTAACGTTGAATTAAAGTGGTAAAAAGGATTAAAAAAAGATTAGTTTTGTTGTTTTAAAGCGACAACATCACGAGCGATAGCTATTTCTTCGTTAGTAGGAATAACCATCACTTTAACTGCAGATTCAGACGTAGAGATGACTCTTTCTCCTGGTAGGCGTTGATCGTTTAAATCTTGGTCTAAATAAATATTTAAAGCCTCTAAACGTTTAACCACTTCTCTGCGGAAGAAAGAAGAATTTTCCCCTATTCCGGCTGTAAAAATTAAAGCATCAGCGCCTTTTAGTAAAACATAATAACTAGCGATATAATCAACAACTCTTTTGATTTGAATTTCAAAAGCTAATAAAGCTCTTTTGTTGTTTTTTTGAATCATGTTTTCTAAATCGCGTCCATCATTAGAAATGCCTGAAACACCTAATAAACCGGATTTTTTATTTAATTCGTTAATCACTTCTTTAGCTGTTTTGTTTTCTTTATCAGCGATAAAAGTGACAACATTAGGATCTACATTACCACTGCGTGTTCCCATTGGTACCCCTTCTAAAGGAGTGAAACCCATGGAAGTATCTACGGATTTGCCGTTTTCAATAGCAGTTAAAGAAACACCATTACCAGCGTGACAAACGATTAATTTTAAGTTCGGTTTTTGGAAAATTTCTTGTGCTTTTTGGGAAATATATTGATAAGAAATGCCGTGAAAACCGTATTTTCTAATTTTATATTTTTGATACCATTCATAAGGTGTCGCATATAAAAAATTTTGTTCTTGCATAGTTTGATGGAAATTAGTGTCAAACACCCCTACTTGTAAAGTTTGTGGCAAAACTTTTTTAAAGACTTTAATGCTTAAAAGGTTAGCAGGATTATGAAGAGGAGCTAAATCGTTTAAACTTTCCACCTGTTTAATGTTTTCCTCGGTTAAAACAACAGAATTTTTAAAATATTCTCCCCCTTGAACAATTCTGTGCCCTACTCCATCAATTTCATCTAGCGTTTGGATGAATTTTTTTTCAATTAAATATTCTAACAACATTTCTACCGCTTGTTTGTGGTCGGAAATAGGAACGATTTGTTCTTGTTTGTGTCCTGGAGTTTTGATTTTAAAAATAGTATTGGTATTGCCGATTCTTTCAAATAAACCGTCACAAAGAACTTCTTCATTTTTCATATTTAATAATTGAAATTTTAAAGAAGAACTACCAGCATTAACAGACATGATTTTCATAATATATTTTTCTCCTTTTTATATTTTTTTCTAACATATTAGTGGGAAATATTTTCGTAAAAAACTTTTTTAATTTTATTAAACTTATAATTAAATTAAGTAACCTTTTTTATTTTAACATATAAAAATCTTAAAAATGTATTTTTGAAAGAAAATTAATCTTTTATTTCCTGAAAAATTCTATTATAGACTTGTTTTTGAGTAATGAAAAGATGGATGATACGAAGAGAAGGAACTAAACATAAAAGAGATGGATAATTGTTAAATTTATTTTTTCTCCCATTAAACGTCTTTTTAGATTCAATGATAACACCAACGATTAGAGACAGTCTTTCATCTTGGAGCGATTATTGTGTAAAAAAGAAAAAACTAAACTGTTGTGGCAAATAAAACAGTTTAGTTGTGAAATTTTTAAAAATTAATGGACTATAAAACAGATATTGTATAAAAGACAGGATAAAAGATACTAGCGATAATAACCACTAAATCTCCACCAATACGAGTAGAAATTTGCGCATAAGGCATCAATTCGAAGGAATCGGATGCTTCTAAAATAGCTAAATTACCTACGCCACCAATACTGTTAGCACAAAGACCACCAGCAATAGAAGCTTGTACTGGGTAATAACCCATTTTGTTTCCGACAATAGCGGATGTTAATGCAGTTGTAAAGACGGTTAAAACGGAAACAATGAAAAAGTTAATATTACTTACGTTTTTGATCACTGCGTTAATATCTATCGTTACCCCGATAACCACTAAAACAGCGGAAGATAAATTATTAGTCACTAATTTAGATGCTTGTTCGATGCTTTTAACGAAACGATCGGAAATAACGTCAAACACTTTGAAAACTAAAACTAAAACCACTAAGAAAATAATAGTCGGCGGAATTAAATTTTTAGCTTTTGGCATTAAACAAACAAGAAGCGAACGGATTAAAGAACTTACAGCATATAAAGCGAAAATAGATACAAAACCAGTTTTGATTTGTTCAAAAGTAATTTTGTTTTCTTCTTTTTTAACTTCTGCTGTATTTACTTCTGTATTAGGCGTAACAGCAGGTAAAACTTCTTTTTCTAACGAACCGATTGGACTGCTATATTTACTTTTACCGAATATTTTTTTAATTAATCCGCTAAACATAACACTTACTATACCACCAACTAATAAAGCAGTTATGATGTGCGCTGTAAACAACGCTTGAACGGTGTTTTCTGCTCCTACAAGTTCATTTGCTTTCCCTTGGGAAAAAATAGTGGATAGAGGAATAATTCCACAAGTAAGACCGCCACTAGCGATAGGAACGAAAATATAAAATAAAGCATTTACAGCACCATTACTATTTTCACCACTATTTGTAATGCCATCAATACCGCCTATAGGGTTTAAAAAACAACCAGCTATACCGACAACTGTAGCTGAAACGATTAAAGAAATAACTACTAAAGATAAAAATTTAAGACCATTTCTCTTCAACATTTCTTTGTCAATGCCTAAAAGACTTCCAGCCACTAAAGAAGCAACAAACATTTCAGAAAAACCGATAGTACCGTTGAAAATTTTTATATTATCTCTAAAAGCTTGTTGAAAAAGATTGAAATCGAATTTTTCATTTAAAAAGCCGCAACTATAATTAAAAATAAAAGCAGGCACTAATAAACTTAAAATAGCTCCACCGCCAATATCTTTTAAAATAGGAGTTTTTTTGCCTATTACTTTAAATAATTCGGCAACAACCATAGTTAACAATAAAACGCCAATTAAATTATGCCAGGTTATAGTACCTTTGTCGTTTGACTTACTAAAAGAAAAACCCAAATAAGCTATGGAAATAGCTAAAACAATTAAAATTAAATAAAGAGGAAAACCTAAAATAGTTATTGGTTTTTTAGAACTTGGAGACGAAATATTCTTTGCAGAATTTTGTGTTTGCATTAATATTTTCTATTCTTCTTTCTTGAATTTTTTTATATTTAATAACTAAAATATTTAAACTATTTTAGTTGTTTCTAATTAATACTAAAAAATATTTTTAATAAATGGTATTTATAACTATTATTAAACAATTAATTTATCTATCAAATGAGCAGCAAAATCAAAAACTGTTGCTGGAGATTGAGAAGTGATAAAATTACCACTCACAACTGTTGGAACTTCACTTGTATAATCACCAGTAATATATTTCTCATAACCAGGATAACAAGTAAATGGGCGATTTTCTAATAAATTAAGTTTTCCTAAGAAAGATGGCGCTGCACAAATAGCTCCAATAACTTTGTTTCTATCGGCAAAATGTTTAATAATATCTAAAATAATTTGTAAGTCACGACCGTTTTCATCTAATAATTTTTTTACATATGGACCACCTGGAAGAATTAAAAAATCATAATTATCATAATTCACTTGATCAATATACATATCTGCTTGAACTTGAAGTTTTTGTGATGAAAAAACATTTAAAGAGTCGTTTAATGTTATAGTAGTAACGTCTAAATTTGTTTTTTTCAGTAAAGCTCTCGTTACTAAAGCCTCACAATCTTCAAAACCATTATATAAAACTAATAAACCTTTCATAATTCTTATTCAATCTTAAATATCATTATCTTTTCCAAATAAAAACACTTAACAAAATTGATTCTCCTTTTTTATATAAAGTTGCAAAAAAAATTTATCTTGTTTACTATTAAATTTTATCATTAAATTATGATTATTTTTTATATTTTTTTATTATTAATGAAATTTTGTTAAATCAATTATGATAGTACAATTTATTTTATCTTTGTTTAAAGTCGGAAAAAGACCTTTTTAATTTATATTACTTCTCAGGAAGAAAAAAAGATTGGTTTTGATCCATAAAAAAAGACTTTATTTTATAAAGTCTTTGGGTTATAAAGTGAAAAAAGCTTTTACTTATTGGAAAAAATATCTAGGACGGTATTTATTTTTTTCTATTGGTTCGTAATAAGCGATCCAATTTTCTTTTTGATCTAAAACCACGAAAGGTTCATCAGTTATAATTTGTCTTTCGTCTAAATAAACACCGTTTTGGACCAATCTAACTAAATAATCATTTAAAACGATTTTTTGATGATTTGTAAATAAGCTTTTAACATCATTTAAATCTTCCAAACTAACCTCATCAATGGTTTTAGCGTTTTTCCAATCATAAGAACCTATTTGGGTTCTTGTTAAAGATTGTAAAGAACCATAAGTATTCATTCTTTCGCCCATATCTCTCGCTAAGCTTCTAATATAGGTTCCTTTGGAAACAGTAGTTATGAACTCTATTTGATCGTTTTTTAACGCTGAAACCATCTCTAAATGATATATTTTAACTTTTCTAGGAGCAATATCTATCTCGATATTTTTCCTCGCTAAATCATATAATTTTTGTCCTTTAACTTTAATAGCGGAATAAAGAGGAGGTTTTTGTAGATATTGTTTTTGATCGAAAAAAGCAACACTTTCTTGTACCATTTCATCAGTCAAAAGCATTTCTTTTTGAGCCGTTAAAGTACCAGTTATATCTAAAGTGTCGTATTGTTTGTTAAAAACCATACTCCCCTGATAACCTTTATTTAAATTTTCAAACAAAAAAGCTAATTTAGTCGCTTGATTGATTAAAACGATTAAAAGACCTTTCGCCATAGGATCTAAAATCCCTGTATGACCTGTTTTGGCAAAATTAAATTTTTTTTTGATTTTATAAACGACATCATGTGATGTCATATTAGGTTCTTTATTGATTAAGAAAAATCCATCCATATTTCATTATTAAACGCTGCTTTCTTTTTTATCAAAAACAATTATGCATTATTTTCTAAAAAAGATTTTAATTCTTCTGAAGAACAATAACCTATTCTTCTTTTCATTTCTTTCCCGTTTTTATAAAGTACTAAAGTAGGGAAAGTATTGACTTTATTTTCTTTCGTTATTTCCGGATGTTGATCAATATCGATTTTGACTAAAGAAATATTTTTATTTTTGGCAAAATATTCATCTAAAACAGGCATTAATTTTTGACAAGGATAACACCAAGAAGCGTAAAAATCTACTAAAACTAATTCTTGTTGATTAATTAAATGTTGAAAATCTATTTTTGGAGTAGTGTCTGACATTTGTGTATAACCTTTCTAAATTATATTCAAAATTATTTTCTCATCGATATCATAAAATGATATTCATTACTATTATAATACATTGTCTCTTTTTCAAAAAAATATTTACTCCTTAAAGGGGCATATTTTCTAGATATAAAAAACATTAAAAAAGACCTTTTTTAAAAATAAGGTCTAAATAAAGATTTGTTGTAATTATCTATTCGCGATAACATCAATTGGTTTTTTGCGTGATAATGTATAAATTGGAAGGATGATGGAAAGGAATGTTAAAACGTAAGCAAATAAATATCCCGCTCCTAAAAATAACCAATATTGTCCTTTTGTAAGATCATATATATAGACAAAACCGAAGGAGAAGCCCATTATTATATCAAAAGCAAAAATTAATATATTGATGATAGTTGCGTAAATAAATCCTTCAGATAAGAATATTTTAGAAACCGTTGAACCACGCGCTCCTAAAGCTCTTAAAGAGCCAACTTCTTTCTTTTTCAATTTGATGCTAGCGTTGAAATACATATATATCATCATAAAGGAAATTAACAACATAACTGCTAAAAAGATTATTAAGTATTTTATTTGTTTTTTGAGTCTGTTCTTGATTTCCGGCCAATTTATATTAACTTCTTCTTTCACTTTTTCTTTCAATTCCTCTAAATTAGCATATTTTTGATGATTATATTTTTTGCGGAATTTTATTTCTTGTTCTATTCTGTCTTCTAAATAAAATTCTTTCATATTAAGACCTAATCTCAAAATATCTCTAAAAAGTATAGATGAAAAAACAACAATAAGTGCTGAAAATACTAATAAAACTTTTTTACTTTTGAAAGCAGAAGCTCCCATTTTAAAAGCTTTTTTTAAAGGTAATTGACTAGAAACGTTTTTAAACGTTACTGGTTGTTCTTCTAGAAGAACTTCTTGTGTTGGTACAAATCCTTCTTTATGAGCGTTTTTAGCTTGATCTTGAATTTGTTTAATCATTTCTTCGTTTAAAACTTGACCTTTAGTAAATTTAGGTTTTTTAGTTTTAACTGCGTTTTCGTCTTTAGTTAAATCTTCTAGGATTTGACCATCTTTAAATTCAATCACACGGTTCCCATATTTAAAAGCACTTTCGGCATCATGAGAAACTACTACTACTAATTTATCTTTAGATAAATTTTGTAAAATATTAAAAATTTGTTCACTAGTTTTTGAATCCAGGTTCCCCGTTGGTTCGTCTGCTAAAATAATTTCCGGATTTTTAACCAAAGCACGAGCGATCGCTATTCTTTGTTTTTGTCCACCAGATAATTCGTTAATTTTTCTACCTTCATAACCTAAAAGATCCATTTCTTTTAATAAGTCATAAATCAATTGGCTATCAGGTTTTTGACCCTGAAGTTCATTCGCTAAAGCGATATTGTCATAAACATTCATACTTTCCATTAAATTAAATTCTTGGAAAATAAAACCTACAACACCGTTACGATAGTTGTCCAAATCATTTTGTTTTAATGCTTGGGTTGAATGTTTATTGATAGCTATATTTCCGCTATCATATTGATCCAGTCCGCCTAATAAATTTAAAAGAGTCGATTTACCCGATCCTGATTTACCTAAAATAAAGATTAAACCTTTATTAGGTAATTTTAAAGAGACATTATTTAAAGCGATCGTAGGAATACCGGCTTTTGTAACAAATCCTTTATTAATATTGGTTATTTCAAACATGTTTGATTCCTTTTCTTTCTAAAAACAATTCAACTAAAAATTTTTTAAAATTCCTTTCATGGGTAATTCTTTTGCTCTTTATTTGTCTTGTTTGATAAGTGAAGAATTTTAAATATTTTATCATTGAATTAGTTATTCATAATATTTTAACATAAATTAAAAAAAATTAAAGATTTTTTCACTTAATAAAGGCCTCCTTTTGATGTTCACAAAATCGGGGCAAATAAAAAAGACCTTTCAAAGGCCTTATAAGAAAATATTGTTCCTTATTTATTGTTGATCACGTCAATCGGTTTTTGACGTGATAATTTGTAAATCGGAAGAGCTATCGAAAGAAAGGTTAAAAAGTAAACGAATAAAGATTGGAGCCCTAAAAGTGACCAATAACTAAAGGTTGCCATTTTAGAAAAACCAGCAGTTAAACCGCCTAACAAAGCAAAAACCAAAATTAATATATTGATGATGGTGGCGTAAATAAACCCTTCAGATAAGAATATTTTAGAAACGGTAGAACCACGTGCTCCTAAAGCTCTTAAAGAACCCACTTCTTTCTTTTTTAATTTGATGCTAGCGTTGAAATACATATATATCATCATAAAGGCAATCAAACTCATCACTATCAAAGCAATAATTAATCCTATACGAAAATAGTAAAATTTCTCCATTAAAAGGTCATAATCTTTTTCGAATTGCGCTTTTAACATTTTATCCAATGCTTTGATTTGTTCAGGAGTTAAACGTTTATATTGATCTTCTAAGAAAAATTTCCATAAACCTTCCTTAACATAAAGAAAAGTCTCTAAAACAAGGGAAAAAATAGCTGCCACCCAAGAAACGATAAGTGCCGAAAACACTAATAAAACTTTTTTAGTTTTGAAAGTGAAAACGCCCATTTTAAAAGCTTTTTTCCAAGGTAATTGACTAGAAACATTTTTAAACGTTACTGGTTGTTCTTCCAGAAAAACCTCTTTAGTGGGCACAAATTCTTCTTTGTGGGCGTTTTTAATTTGCTCTTGAATTTGTTCCAACATTTCTTCGCTTAAAATTTGTCCTTTAGTGAACTTAGGTGGCTTATTTTTAAGCAAATTGGGGTCTTTAGTTAAATCTTCTATGATTTGTCCATCTTTTAATTCGATCACACGGTTTCCATATTTAAAAGCACTTTCGGCATCATGAGAAACTATCAGAACCAACCTATCTTGGGATAATTTTTTTAAAATATTAAAAATTTGTTCACTAGTTTTTGAATCCAAGTTCCCCGTCGGTTCGTCCGCTAAAATAATTTCTGGCTTTTTCACCAAAGCACGAGCAATCGCTATTCTTTGTTTTTGTCCTCCTGATAATTCGTTAATTTTTCTTTCTTCATAACCTGAAAGTTCCATTTCTTTTAATAATTCATAAATTAGTTTATTGTCCGGTTTTTGACCCTGAAGTTCATTCGCTAAAGCGATATTTTCATAAACATTCATACTTTCCATTAAATTAAATTCTTGGAAAATAAAACCTATCACGCCATTGCGATAGTTGTCTAAATCATTTTGTTTCCATTCTTGGGTAGAAAATTTATTAATTAAGATATCGCCGCTATCATACTTATCAAGTCCTCCCAATAAGTTTAAAAGCGTTGATTTGCCTGATCCTGATTTGCCTAAAATAAAAATTAAACCTTTATTGGGTAATTTTAAAGAGACATTATTTAAACCTATCGTAGGTAAGCCTTTTTTGGTAATAAAACCCTTATTAATGTTGATTAACTCAAACATTTTTTAAATCCTTTTCTTTCTAAAAGAAATTGAACTAGTACTTTTTTAGCTTGGTAAAAAGTTACTAGTTGACTTCCTTAATCAATTAATTGTAACACAAACAGAAACCTTTTGATCAAGAATAAAGAGCCTTGTTAGAAAGAAAAAAAACGCCCTTTTAAGCGCAAAAAAGACCTTTTAAGGTCTTGTTTATTCTTTATCATTGTCTTTGTCGTTAAATAGAGGTTTATAAAAATTTCTTTTACCAACCGCTGATAAAGGTTCTGAAAATTCCCCTGAGGTGGTTTTTTCTAAAAGTTCTCCCAAAGCGGTTAATTTAGCGTCTATATCGTCTAAATACCATAATAAAAGGGCTTCACTAGTTTGAGGCCTTTTAGAAGCTCCGTATTCTAAAAGTCCATGATGAGAAATTAATAAGTGTTTTAATAAGGTTACTTCTTCTTTATCTTGATAACCTAATTTCAGCGCTTCTTCATGAATGTTGTTAGAACCTAACACTAAATGTCCTAATAAAGAGCCTTCTTTTAAATATTTTTTTTGGGAAAAATCGAATTCTTCTATTTTAGCCATATCATGTAAAATAATCCCCGCATACAATAAATCAACGTTTAAAAAAGAATGAATTTGGACGAAAGATTCAGCTGATTTTAACATATTAGTGGTGTGATAACCTAATCCACCGTAATAATTATGATGTGTTTTTAAAGCTGCCGGCCAAATCAAAAAAGAAGTTTTATTTTTCAAATATAAATTAGTCGTAATTTCTTTTAATATTTTATTTTGAATTTTATCTAAATAAGTTTGAATTATTTCATCCACTAAAGCGAACGAAACAGGAGAACAATGGAAAAAATGGCTATAAAGTTCATAAGTTTGTTGATAATCTAGGACATTCTCTATTAAAGTGTATTCTTGACAAATAAAGACCGTATCTTCTTTTTTTTCAGCACAAACGACCGTAAAAAGATAAATCTTATCTTTCAGGGGAGGAGCATATTGAGGTTCTAATTTAATATTGACGCATTTTCCTTCAGGTAAAGAAATAGTCGTATTATAGAAATCTTCTCCTTGGTTGATGCCAGTTACTTTCCCGATTAATTGATATTTTTGACCAATTTTTTTTTCTTTTAAAATATTGCTTTGATTTTTATACATCTTTTTCCCCTCTTTTGAATTCATTTCTAAAAAAACCTTTATAAGTTAATTTTTCCATACTTTTTGTATTCACTATTGATTTAAATTTAATTGTTTTTTTATTTGTTGATTTAAAGAAGAATGTTGTTGAGCGTCGTATTCTGATAAGTTATAATTTTGTTTTTGATACCAAAAAGCGATTTGTTGAAATAAGGTTTTTTCTTCTGGTTTAAAAGGGTAATCATTGATAATTTGTGGTTCCAACAGAAAAGCTAAACTAAAAAATAATTCGTAGGTAAAATGGTTTATTTTCTTTTCTAAGGCGAAAAGAACGATGGGTTTAAAACTAGTTAAAACTTCCAGAGCGTTATTATCTCGCAAAGAACGCATCGCTTTGGCAAGATTTTTCTGTTTTAAAATTTTTTGCCATTCTTTCAATAAAGTTTGTGGTTTTATTTTAGCCAATAAACCGATATTTTCTTTTAAAACTTTTTGTGTTTCAACTTCCAGATCAAAATTTAATTTAGCTTGTAGATAAAAAAGCCTCATCATCCTTAAAGCATCTTCGGTTAATTTTTGATACGGATCGCCTACTGTTCTAATCAGTTTTTGCGCTAAATCCTGCCTTCCATTAACATAATCGATAATTTCATCATCTTCATTCATTAGTAAGCTATTTATAGTGAAATCACGTCTCATAAGATCTATTTTAATATCAGAGATAAAAGATATTTCGGAAGGATAACGATGTGAGAGGTATTTCCCTTCTTTACGATAAGTAGTAATTTCAAAAGAATGACCTTCCCAAAAAATTTTTAAAGAACCGTATTTCAGACCAGTAGGGACAGAAGGAAATAATTTTTGCACCACAGACGGATGAGCGTTAGTAGTGATATCTACATCAGAAAAAGGCACATCCAACAATAAATCTCTCACCGCTCCACCAACAATAAAAGCTTCAAAATGGTTCTGTTTTAAAATTTTTAAAACTTTTTGGGCGGTTTTTATTTTATCTATTTGTTTATGATTAACTTTCATAAAAGTCTCTTTTAGGTTATTTTTTGAAATTTTATATATCTTGTAAAATAATCCCTACTCCAACAACATTATTGCCGACATGAGCGCCTAAAGACGGAGAGGAAGGCATTTCTAAAATATCAGTTAAATTCAGTTCTTTTTCTAAAGCGACTCTAAAATCTTTTCTTAATTCAGGGTTTCCAGTAAAGGACAAATGCAGCAGATATTTTCTACCTTTAGTATAATCTTTTATTTGGTTAATAATATATTCAAAAGCTTTATCAGTAGAGAAAGTTTTTTGGACCATCACTATTTGACCTTTGTCATTTAGTTGTAAAATAGGTTTAACTCTAAAAAATCTTCCTAAAAAACCTTTTGTTTTAGTTAAACGACCATTTTGGATCAATTGAGTTAAAGAATTAACCACAAAAAAGATCGTATTATTGGCTTTTATTTTATCTAAATGTTGAATAACTTCTGGAGTAGAAACACCTTGTTTAAACAAACGTAGTCCTTCTAGAGCGAAATAACCTTCCGAAAAACCAACTGTATTCGTGTTATAAGGAATTACTTCAATTTCGTCTTTCACTATTTTTTGTGCTTGAACAACTCCATTATAAGTACCGCTTAATTGGGCAGAAATAGTAGTCACTAAAACTCTTTTATAACCTTGTTGAGCTAATTTTTTAAAATAATTGACCAATTCACCTACTGAAATTTGAGATGTTTTAGGTACGAATTTAGGGTTTTTATTTAATATTTCGTAAAATTCGTAAGCACTTAAATTTTCTCCGTCTATATATTCTTTACCATCAATATAGATTTTAATCCTGATTAAATCAATTTCACCAGCTTCAGAATAATAATCTAAACAACTAGTTGAAGTAGAAACTACTTTTGTATTCATATTTCTTTTTGTCCTCTAATGTACTTTAAATTTAAACATAAATTGTTTTATATCAACATTATAACAAAAAAAAGATAAAAAACCATGTTTTAAGAACCTCTATTGGAAGGGTTGTTCAACGAATAAACCATTATCTTAATTTATGGGCTATATTTATCCATGATGAGAATCTTTTCAACTTAACAAATTTTTTTGGCCCTTTTTTCATTAATAAAAAAAGAATGCAAAAAAATTGATTCAATTTATCCCAAAAACAACAAAAATATATTATAATTGAGTTAGTTAATTCTATTTCTAATAATTTATTTCTCAAAAGATTCGAAAAGTCACGGTACAAAAAAATCATGAAAAAAAATGATCATTCTCCAATAAAAAATATTTTTAAAATTATTGTTACTGTTTTCCATTACGTTATTTTAATCTTAGCTGTTTTAATGATGTTATTTAATGTTTTTGGTTCATTAGCTACTACTTTGAAATATTTTCGCTTTAGTTTATCTAGGGTTCCGACCGGAAGTATGGACCCAACTATCAAACCAGGAGATTACGTTTTAATTAAATATTTATCGGACGAAGATAAGTTCAATTTAAAACCATCCAGCCCAGGTAAAAAAGATGGTGATATCATTGTTTTTCAACCTAGTGGAAACCAAGCGAATGGCGGAACTTCAGATATTTCAGATTTGCGCAACAAAGGTGTTCAATATGTTATCCATAGAGTTGTTAAAAATGAGACCAATAATGGAAGTACCAAAGACGAAGATAAAACATTAATAACAACTAAAGGCGATAATGAAAAGACTAATAAGGAATCGTCACCTTATGAAACTAATTTAAGATATGAGGATATTAGAGCTAAACATGTCCTTATTATTCGTGAATTTTATGTTTATTTTGTCTTTTTTGTAGTTTTTGTCTTATTTATGTTTGATTTATATTTATCCTATATAAGGGAAGATAGCGAAGAAGAGGAAGAATACGAAGAAGAATATGAAGAGTATGAAGAAGAGGAAGAAGAGTAAAAAGACCATTAATTAAAAGGATTTGGGATAAAATAATATTGTGTGGAAAACAATTATAGAACAAGAAAAACAAAAAAATTATTTTCAAAAAATATCGCTTTTTTTAGAAGAAGAATATAACCAAGGTAAAGATATTTTCCCTCCTCAAACAGATATTTTTAATGCTTTTGAATTCACCCCTTGGGAGAAAGTAAAAGTAGTTATTTTAGGGCAAGATCCTTATCCTGGGGTTAATCAAGCTCATGGTTTATCTTTTAGCGTTTTAAACGATAAAACCCCCGCTAGTTTAAGAAATATTTTTAAAGAGTTGAAAAACGATTTATCTTTAGAAGCAAAGACGAACAATTTGTCTAATTGGGCTTTTCAAGGGGTTTTATTATTAAACGTTATTTTAACGGTAGAAAAAGGTAAACCTTTAAGTCATAGTCATATTGGTTGGCAAACATTTACTCAAAATATTTTAAAAACGTTAAATCGTAAAGAAAAAATGGTCTATATTTTATGGGGCAATTTTGCGCAAACTTTTGAACCATATATTAATGCTGATAAAAATTATATTATTAAAAGTCCCCATCCTTCGCCCCTTTCCGCTTATAGAGGATTTTTTGATTCTCGACCTTTTTCTAAAACAAACCAATATTTAGCGCAAAATAAAATCCCTATTATTGATTGGTCTTTAAGTGAAAAATAAAGATAGCTAAAACGATCAATTAAATCAATCTTTTTTGCAAAGAAACAAATCAATCTTTTTCAAAGGAAAAATAAGAGGTTTTTAATGTCTGAAACTCACACTTTTAAATTAAATTTAGAGCAAATAAAAAAGCTGCAACAACATTACCAAAAAGACATGATTTCCCATAATAATCCCACTGTTATGACGGTTGTTAAAAAAAACAATGTGAAAATTACTTTTTTCAAAACAGGCACTTGTTTGCTTCAAGGTAAAAATATTCAAAAAGAAATCACTTTTATTCAAGAAAAATTGCATCTTACCAAGCAAACGAGCCTTCCTTTAACTAATTCACCTTCCCAGTCTTCATCTTCTCAATCTTCGTCCCATCTTGCTCAAGAGAATCTTTTAACAAGAACAAATAACATTGGTTTGGACGAAGTAGGAACAGGCGATGTTTTCGGACCGGTTGTGGTATGCGCTGTTTTAGTCAAAAAAGAAGACATGTCTTTTTTACAAGAAATAGGTATTCAAGATTCTAAAAAATTATCTTCTCAACAAATTTTTAAGATAGCCTCTTTAGTGATGCAAAAAGTACCTTATCGTGTACAAATCCTTTCTCCCCAAGAATACAATCTTTTAATTAAAAACAATAATTTGAACAAAATCAAAGCTTTATTGCATAATAACAATCTTTTAGAGTTTTTAAAGGAATTACCGAACCCAAAATACCCTGTTATTTTGGATCAATTCGCTTCTCCTAAAAATTATTTCGCTTATTTAGCCAACGAAAAAGAAGTTTTCCGTAATCTTCTTTTGGAAACTAAAGCCGAATCTAAATATTTAAGTGTCGCTTTAGCTTCTATTATCGCGAGATATGTTTTTTTACAAGAAATCAAAGCTTTAAATAAATCCCTACAAATGGAGTTAAAATTAGGGGCTTCTAAACTGGTGGATGAACAAATTAAACGCATTTATCAAAACAAAGGTTTAACGGTTTTAAAAAATATTTCTAAAAATAATTTTAGAAATATCCGAACTTATTTAAAATAAAGCGATCTTATGAAAAAAGAACGTTATTTTCAATAATAGTTATTTTGTTAAGAAATAGAAGAAAAAAAGAGGTTTTTTAATTTATGTCTACTATATTTACTAAAATTATTCGCCAAGAAATTCCTGGTTATATTTTATATGAAGACGATTTAGTGGTCGCTTTTTTAGATGTTTCACAAAACACTAAAGGGCATACATTAGTGGTGACTAAAGAGGAATATGCTAATATACACGCAGTTCCGACAGAAGTCTTAAAACATTTATTTGGAGTAGTCCAACAAATGAGTCGTGTTTTAGTTCAAACTTTTAATGCTGAAGGAATCAATTTATTGAATAATAATGGCGTAATAGCGGGTCAAACAGTTTTTCATTATCACGTGCATTTATTACCACGTTATAACGAAAAAGAGCTGAAAATTGACGCTGTTAATCATATGAACCAATTGACTAAAAAAGATTATCAAGACATTCAAAAAAGTATTTTAAAAAACTGGCATAAATAAAATTTTTTTTGTTAAAATAAAAAATATGATTAAATTATCTTGTTTAATTATTTAAAAAAAATTTCTCAAGAAAGGAGGATATTATAAGAATGAATTGGCCAACTAAAAAAGTAGAACGACAAACAATAGGCGAAGAAATCGCTAACGCGATATCGCACGGTATAATGGTTCCTTTAAGTATTTTTATTTTTTGTTTTTTTCACAAATGTTCTTTAAAAGGTAATTCTGATGTTAGCCGTATTCCTTTATTAGCTTTTATTGTGACTATGATGATCCTTTATTCTATGAGCTCTTTATATCATGCTTTAGCTTTTACTAAAGCTAAAAAATTATTCCAAAGATTCGATCATATAAGTATTTATTTATTGATTTGGGGCAGTTTCTTCCCTTTTTTATTTTTAAAATTAAATCAAGAAATGTTTTCCATTGGTAATCTTAAGGTAACGAAAGGTTGGGTCTTTTTCTTGATCCAAACCATAGTGGTTTTTATAGGAATGTCCTTTAAAATCTTGAGTTTCGATAAAGGTGAAAAACTACATTTATTTTTATTTTTAATCTTAGGTTGGAGCGGTCTTTTTTTAATCCATTCTCTTTTAGAATTGCCTATTAGCTTATTGTTTTTGGTTTTAGGCGGAGTAGCTTACAGCGCAGGAGTTATTTTTTATAATAATTCCTATAAGAAATATTACCACTTTATTTGGCATCTTTTCGTTAATGCCGGCAACCTTTTGCATGTGGTAGCTATCCATTATATGTTAAAAAGTCTGCCTTTATTGTAAATATTAAGAAATAATATAATTTTACGATATAAATGAAAAAAAATAATAATATATAACCTATTAAAAAAGACCTCTTGTAAATAAGAGGTCTTTTTTATTTAATTATAACATTAATTTTAATTTGTGGATTAATTTTATTCCTATCACGGGTCTTTTTAACCAATTAAGCAACTAAAAGTTCTAATTCATCTTTATGTATAGTTTCGTTTTCTAATAAAGAAAAAACTATTTTATCTAATAAATCTTTATTATCTTGAATTAGTTTTTGCGCCTGAATATAACAAGAATCAATGATTTTGGTTATTTTTTGGTTGATGGCTTTTTTATCAGAAAATTCTTGATCTTGAGTTGGTCCTAAAGCAGACATTCCGTATTTAGTTACCATTAATCTGGCTATTTTAGTAGCTTGTTTAAAATCATCGTAAGCGCCGGAAGACACATCCTCAAAAATTAATTCTTCGGCTACTCTGCCGCCTAAATAAGAAGTGATTTGCGCTAACATACGTTTTTTAGAGGAAAAGAAGGTCTCTTTTTCGGGCATCATCAAATTATAACCTCCGGCATCTCCGCGAGGAATAATGGTTATTTTCTGCACTTTTTGAGCATGTTCTAATTTCAAACCAATGACAGCATGTCCGGCTTCGTGATAAGCCACCATTTTTCTTTCTTCTTCATCGTATTTACGGGATTTTTTTGCTGGACCCATTAAAACACGATCGATGGCTTCTTCTAGTTCCAACATGTGAATCGTTTCTTTTTGATTTCTCACGGTTAAGATGGAAGCTTCGTTTAAAACCGCTCCTAATTGGGCTCCGCTCATTCCTGGAGTAGATTTCGCTATTTTTTTAAAATCTACTTCTGGAGCAATTTTTTTATTTTTAGCGTGAACTTTTAAAATAGCTTCACGAGCTTTTAAATCTGGCAAACCGACCGTAAAACGGCGATCAAACCTGCCGGGTCTTAATAAGGCTGGATCTAAAATATCCGCTCTATTGGTCGCCGCCATAACGATTACTCCTGAAGTTTTAGAAAAACCATCCATTTCGGTTAATAATTGGTTGAGGGTTTGGTCTTTTTCTTGAGAACCGCCACTATTGCCGGAATTTCTTTTACCTCCTAAAACATCTATTTCATCGATAAAAACAATACATGGCGCGTTTGCTTTAGCATCTTTAAATAATTTTCTCACTCTTGAAGCACCGACACCCACATACATTTCTACAAATTCAGAACCAGAAACAGCGTAAAAAGGCACTCCAGCTTCGCCGGAAACCGCTTTCGCTAATAAGGTTTTACCAGTTCCAGGCGGTCCTTCTAATAAAAAGCCTTTCGGAATAGAAGCGCCAATAGCGTTATATTTTTTAGGATTTTTTAAAAAATCGATTAATTCAGTTAATTCTTCTTTTTCTTCTTCGTTGCCGGCGACATCTTGAAAAGTAAAAGAAGATTTTTCTGAAGAAGTTTTATTTTTGTTACCCATTTCTCCTCTAGCAGTTTTTAAAGAAAAATAAATATAAATGCTAAATAAAAGAGTTGATAAACCGCTCATAATATCTATTATTACACTAAAAATATTTAATTTAGGTTTATAATTTATTTTTATATTTACATCAGAATGGCTAGTTTGTTTTTTTGCCGATTCGATGTATTCCAATAATTTCAAATACATTACACCGTCCATTTCAGTGTAAAAAAAATTATTTTGAAAATCTTTTCCTTCTATTTTTTTATGATTATTTTTTCTTAAAACACTTTCGCCTACTTCATAAATATTAATTTCATCAAATGTTTTATTTTCAATATTGTGTAACATATCATAAGGATCTATTTTAGTTCCCTTATTATACCATTCTTTATAAAATTCATAAATGAAAAAAGTCAATAGAAAAAAAATTATAATTAGTAGTAGTAAAAAATTCTTATTTTTTCTTTGCAATAAATTTGCCATCATTTTTTCCTCTCGTTATTTACTACTCTGACGACAAAATCGTTGAAGCGCCTGTTTGTTCGTTAATTATAACAGAATTGGTAGTTTTTTCGATGTTTTCTTTTTTCTCTTTTATAACATCGCGTATTCTTTCTAATTCTTCTTCATTTGTGTCTTTTTTTATTTTGTTTTTTTCGTTCGTCGCTTCGTCAAAATTTGTTTGGGCTGTTTGCAAATATTCTTTTTGAATATTGTAATCTTTTTCTAATTCTTTTACCTCTTTTTCTTTATCACGTTGTTCTTGAACTTTTGCTTTCGTTTCTTCTCGCATATTTTCTAAGTATGTTTTTAAAACTAATTGTTTTGTCACTAATTTGATCATTTCAGAAGAATTTAAAGAGGAATTGTTGTTTTCTAACTTTTGAATTTCTAAATTAATTTTTTCCAATTCTTTGAATTTAATTTGAAAAAATAAAATTATAGATGAAGAATCTAATTCAGCGATTTTTAATTCTTGTTTAGCCTTTTGATAAATATTTTCTTTTTCTTTGTATTCGATTTTTTTTGTGTTTAATAAATCTTTACTTTCTGCATAAATTGTTTTTATATTTTGCTTTAAAGTCCCTTCGTCAGTTGAACTGTTTTCTCTCACTTCGTTTTCAATTTCTTCTGCTGGTTCTTGTTTATTTTCTTCTCGATTTTGCAAATCATTTAACTCTTTTTGTCTGTTTACATTATCTTTTTCTACTTGTTTTTCTTCTGTTTTCATTAAATCATTTACTGTATTCAATTCGTTTTGTAAATTTTCTAAACCTTCTTCTACCGCTTTTAATTCGCTATTTACATTTGCATTGGAAACGTTGGGGTTTGGCTTGCTTAATGTTGATTTTTTATCTTTTCCTTCTCCCCCCTTTTTTAAAGTAAAATATAAAACTAAACTTAAAAATAAAACAAAAGAAACTATTGATATTCCTAAAACACTTTGTTTTTTAGTTAACTTCATAAAATTTTTTAACAACCTTTCATATATTTTTTTATTCAATAGTTTTTTATTATAAAAATACTATTAAAATATATTATAATCAAAAAAAAAAAAAAAACAAGTCCCCGCGAACTGAGGCCATTGTTTTGAAGAAAAAATATCTTTGTAGTTTTACAAAAACTAATTAAACAAAAAAAGAGACTATTTTCAGTCTCTTTTTTGTGTGTTTAAAATATTTTTTACCAACTAAAATCATTCTTTTAATATAAAAATATTTATTTTTCTTCTTTAACTAATTGATCTAATTCGTCTTTGTTAATGGTTTCTTGTTTTAATAAAATATCCGCTATTTTGTCTAATAAAGCTTTATTTTCTTGTAGAATTGCTTGAGCTTTTTTATAAGAAGTATCGATTATTTTTTTAATTTCTATATCGACCGCTTTTTTATAAGAAAATTCAGTGTCTTGGGTTTGACCTAAAGGGCTCATACCGTATTTAGTCACCATTAAACGAGCTTTATTAGTGGCTGATTTAAAGTCTGAATAACAACCATTACTAATATTTTCATCACCAAACATCATTTCTTCGGCTGCTCTGCCGGCTAAAGAACAAATAATGTCGGCTTGAAGGCGTTTTTTTGATTCAAAGAATAATTCGTTTTCTTCCATAAATAAAACATAACCGCCTGCATGCCCTCTTGGAACAATGGTGATTTTTTGTATTTTAGGAGCGTCTTTCACTTTTAAAGCGATAACCGCGTGACCAGCTTCATGATAAGCGGTTTCTCTTTTTTCTTCTTCGCTGTATTTTCTAGATTTTTTCGCCGGTCCCATCCAAACTCGATCAATGGCTTCTTGTAGTTCATCCATTGTGGTCCATTCTTTTTGGTTTCTCACGGTTAGAATAGAAGCTTCATTTAAAACAGACGCTAATTCCGCTCCGCTCATACCAGAGGTTTGTTTGGCTAATTGGTGAAAATTAATATCTGTGGATAATTTTTTATTACGAGCGTGAACTTTTAAAATAGCTTCTCTTGCTTTAACATCCGGTAGATCTACCATAATTTTACGATCAAATCTACCTGGTCTTAATAAGGCGGAATCTAGCATATCCGCTCTATTAGTCGCCGCCATAACTATGATACCAGAGGTTGAAAAACCATCCATTTCGGTTAATAATTGGTTTAGAGTTTGATCTTTTTCCTGAGAGCCGCTGCCATTGTCAGAAGTCCTTTTTCCGCCTAAAACATCAATTTCATCAATAAAAATAATACAAGGAGCGTTTCTTTTGGCGTCTGTAAATAACTTTCTTATTCTTGAAGCACCGACGCCCACATACATCTCTACAAATTCTGAACCAGAAACAGCGTAAAAAGGCACTCCCGCTTCGCCGGCTACGGCTTTCGCTAATAAGGTTTTACCAGTTCCTGGTGGACCGGATAATAAGACTCCTTTAGGGATAGAAGCTCCCATTTCTTTGTATTTCTTAGGTCTTTTTAAAAAGTCAATCAATTCTTGGACTTCTTCTTTTTCCTCTTCGTTGCCAGCGACATCTTGGAAGGTAAATAAAGATTTTTGCGAAGATGACACTTTAGGGTTGTAATTTAGTTTACCTTTATTTTGTCGCAAAGCATAAATAATATAAAAAACCCAAATAAAGGAAGAAAAAGTATGGATATGCTCTAATAAAACATTAAATATTCCTATAGAAAAACTTAATAAATTCACATCATAAACGTAATTTTTTTTATCTTTGGGAAAATTATTGATAAAAACGCCAATATTATCTAATTCAACGTTAAATAAAAGTTGGTTATTTTTATCATAAGTCGCTAATTTATAATAAGTATAAGTTTTATAAAAAAGCTCGCCTTGGGGATTGATACTGTTGACTTTATTGTATTTAATTTTAAAAACGTTTTTATCATAAATTTTTGATTTTGCTTCCAATTGAGGAATTTCTTTATTTTTATCTAAATTCCATTGTCCTATGCCAAAATAAGAATTGATAAAAAATAACCAAAATAATAACAAAGAAAACCATATTTTTTTCTTATGGCGGAGGTAGAATAATTTTAAATTTCTAAAAATCATTGATAATTCCTTTCTCTTTTTCAATGAACTAAAAAAATATATTTCTTTGGTTTTTTTAAGGAGTAGTTATGTTTTTAATCGTTATTCCATCCTCTTCATAATTGATGGTTCTAATTTCTTCTGCTGTTTGGGGATCATATTCAATAATGGCTTCAATTTTATCTTCGTTATCTTGATATTCTGTTCTTTTGATTATTTTGGTGCCTGTTTCTTGATCGTATTCTTCCACGATTAAAGGCAATAAACCGCCCTCTTTGTAATTAGTGAATTTAACTTTTTTATCTTCGGTTTGAGGATCAAAATCACTAATATTCTGGATATTATTATTGTCATTTTGATAATCTGTTTGTTTCTTTTTGAATCCTGTTTCAGGATCGTATTCAGTTACCACTGAAGGGTTGATTCCATCCTCTTTGTAAGTGATGTAACTTATTTTTTTCTTGTCTTCGTTGTTATGATATTCAATAATATTTAAGATATTATTATTGTCATCTTGATAATCTGTTTGTTTGATTTTATAACCGGTTGTTTCGTCATATTCTATCACTACCGAAGGGTTGATTCCATCCTCTTTGAAAGTAGTGTATTTTCTTTTTTTATCTTCTGTGCGGGAATCATATTCAATAATAGATTCTATTATATCTTGATCGCCTTCCTTTTGATAATCTGTTTGTTTCTCTTTATATCCTGTTTCTGGGTTATAAATTATTTCAATTTCTATTTTATCTTTGTCATCTTGATAATATATGGTTTTGGTTTTCTTACTTTCTTCTGGATTATTAATATCTGGAATATATTCGTTAACCATTAAAGGCGTTGTTTTATCTGCTTTAGGCGACATATCTTTAATAAGGGTGCCGTTGAGATTATATTCTTCCATAGTCCCGTCGGCAAAAACAGTTTTAATTATTTTTTCAGTCTGTCGATCATATATAATAATCGTTCCATCAGCTTCTTGTTTTTGGATGGTGTTAGATTGTTCTGTTTCTGTCGATGGTTTATTATTGGTTTCTGTTGGATTGTTAATTTGTGTAGAAGGACTTATTTCTTCATCCTTGGAATGTGTTATTTTCCAAGCGAGAAGGATAGTTACATTTAACAAAACAAAAGCCAATATAACGATAATTATTTTCTTATTTTTTCGAATAAATTTTTTATAATTCATTTTATTTAGCCTTTCTTTATTTTTGTTTAAACTTATTTTTAAGGCGTAGTTATTTCTTTAATCGTTACCCCATCATCTTCGTATGTGGTTTTTCTTATTATTTTTTCCGTGTCAGGATTATATTCGATCATAGTTTCGATTTTATCTTCATCATCTTTATATTCTTCTTGTTTAGTTTTTTTACCTGTATGTTCGTGAAAATATAAAATGATTGAAGGTTTTATTCCGTCCGGTTTGTATTTTTTCATCATTTTAATTTTTTCATCTTCTTGCGGATCGTAAAGAGTAATTGTGTCAATTATATTTTTGTCTTGTTGATATTCGATGCATTCGAGAACGTTCCCTGTTCCTTCATCATATTTAAAAAATAATGAAGGTGTTTTGCCATCTTCTTTGAAAGTTGTTTCATTTATTTTTTTATTGGCTATGTTAGGATCAAATTCTATAATAGTTTCAATTTCATCTTTATTATCTTGATATTTAGTTTGTTTTATTTTATTTCTTGTTCGCGTATCAAAATCAGTAATTAATGAAGGTTTTTCTCCGTCCGGTTTTAAAATTGTTGATTTGCTTTTTCTTTCATTAGTGTGCAAATCATAATCGATAAAATTTTTAATTATGTTTTCTTTCTCTTTAAAATTTGTTGTTCTTTTCTTTTTTCCCGTATTAGGATCATAATCTGTAATTTTTAAAGGTTTTTCTCCGTCCGGTTTTAAAACGATTTCATTAATTTTTTTATCTCTATCATTTGGATCATAATTAGCAACAGATTTTATCGAATCTTCGTTTTCGCGATATTCTGTTTCCTTAGTGATATTGCCATTTTGCAAATCAAATTCTATAACAATCGAAGGTTTTTTTCCATCTGGTTTTAATATCGTTTCTTTTATTTTTCTCTCTTGCACTTCTGGATTGTAATCGATAATTATTGAGATTTTATTTTCTTCATCTGAATATTTTTCATCTTTAAATATATTGCCTGTATTTTTATCATAATATGACACCAATAAAGGCGTTGTTTCATCATCTTTGAAAGCGATTTCTTTTGTTTTTCTATTTTCATGCGTTTGCGAATCATATTCAATTATATTTTCGACTTTATCTTGGTTATCTTTATATTGGATTTGTGTTTTTTTATTGCCTGTTGAGGGTTCATACTCTAAAACTATTAATTTTTCTTTTCCATCTGATTTGAATTTCGTAACTTTTAGCATTTTATTTGGTATTGACGAATCATAATCGATAATACTATCTATTTTATCGCTATTTTGATGATAATCTATTCTTTTTTGTATGTTTTTTGTTTTTGCGTCATATTCTTCTGTTGTTCCTTTGTCGGTTGCAAACCTTACCCTTATAAGATCTCCTTTTTCATTAAAATTTTGAAATGATCCATCTGTAAATTTTTTTTCAATTATCCGTTCAGTTTCTTTATCATATATAAAAATCGTTCCATCTGGTTGTTCTTGTTGAATAATTTTTTGATTTGATGCGTCATTCGGTTCCGTATTTATTTCTTTTTGGTTAACGTTTTCATTTGTTTTATCCCCTTGGGAAAGCGTCATTTTCCAAGCAACAAACACAATTGCATTAAATAAAATAAACGCCAATGTTAGGATAATTATTTTCTTATTTTTTCGAATAAATTCTTTAGACGACATATATCATTCAACCTTTCTTATTTTTTTATTAATAATAATTTAAAAAAAATAAATTATTAAAAATTAT
>NZ_JABUOH010000065.1 GCF_013391955.1 Candidatus Phytoplasma pruni | reverse complement strand
TTATTGTTTTCTACTGGTTTTGTAGAATTAGCGCCCCAAAGAATAACTATTTTTTCAGAACCATTGCCTAATGTAGTTAGTTCATTTATATTAAATAGTTTATTATCTTCTTTTGCAGCCGGTCTAGTTCCGTTTGTGAAATAGACACCTATTAATTCTATGCCGTCATATTGAAGACTTTCCATTAAATTATGGCTATTTGTTGTTTCAGTAGGAGTTATTCCTTCCTTGGATTTATATGTGATTTTACCAGCATATTCTTTAGTCAAAAACAGAGTGTTATCTTGGTTGTTTTTTACTTTTTCGTAGTAAAGGTTACGTTCTGATTCGTTAGAAACAAAATTAGGAATGTTTTCTTCTACAAAATGATAAAATTTGCGACTTAATGTTTCATTATCTGTTGCTTCTATAACTTGTTCAATTGTTTCTGGTCTGCGTGTTTCTTGATTGTAATCATTCTCATAAGGGTTTGATTCGTATCTTTGATCGCCTTCTCTTTGTTCGCTTTCTGAAGGATTATTGTTTTCTACTGGTTTTGTAGGAATAAAATCCCAAAGAAGAATTATCTTTTCAGAACCATTACCTGATGCTATTAATTCATTTATATTAAATGGTTTATTATCTCCTTTTTTAGCCGGTCTAGTTCCGTTTGTGAAATAAACACCTATTAAATTTTCTCCTTGGTAGGCATTTCGGGAACTTTCCATTAAATTATGGCTATTTGTTAATTCAGTAGGAGTGTCGGATTTATATGTGATTTTACCAACATAATCTTTCGTCAAAAACAGAGTGTTATCTTGGTTTTTTCTTACTTTTTCGTAGTAAAGGTTACGTTCTGATTCGTTAGAAACAAAATTAGGAATGTTTTCATCTACTAAACGATAAAAATTACCACTTAATGTTTTGTTATCTTTTGCACTTATAAATGTGTTAATTAAGTTAGGTCCCTGAATTTCTTGATTTATCGGTTCACGCCCCATATTATCGTTTAAATTAAAATCTTCGTCTGAGTTTTGATAGGGTTCTGAAGGTTATTTATTTTCATCCATTGGTCCCTTAGGTTTGGGAATTTCTTGTTTAGGTGTTTCTTCAATAGTGTTTTCTAGCTTTTTAAAGCCGCCTTCAGGAACTACACACCAATAAATATACATTTGTTCCGAATCAAGAACCATGTTTTTTAATTCTGCTAAAGTATAATTTTGATCATTATTTTTTCTAAATTTGTCATTTTCTTGTATTTCTCTCGTCCAGTAAACAGCCATTAATTCTTGTTTTTCTTTTTCCGAGTTTTCATCTATTTTTATTATTGAATATGGACTTTGTTCGTATATTGCTTTTTTTGTTTCTTCCGGCGAATTATAACTGTTGATTAATGTGTCTGTTAACAACAAGTTTTGCTCTTTAGGTTCTTCTTGATTTTCTTTCAATTGTTCTTCTGTTTCACCTTTATTCATTAATTCTTTTGTTTTGTTATAAATTTGTTCCATTGGCGATTTGTTAGGATCAGATTCTAATTGGATTTCAATAATGTTGTTTCTGTTTGAAATAGGGTTAAACTCATTTTCTCCACGGTCTGAACTTTGGTTGCTGTCTGTTCCGGCTCCGACAACAGAATCGCCATTTGCATGAGCTTCTGGGTTATTACCTGAAATTGGATTAGGTGTGTTTGTCACAACTGGATCAGGCTGCAAAGCAGGAGAAGCGGGAACTTTAGTGCCGTTTTCGCCATTTCCTGAGCCTTTATTGTCGTCCGAATTTGGATTAGTAGGAGTTGTCGCAACTGGATCAGGTTGCGAAGTTGTAGGAGCAGGAGTGGTAGTGCCGTTTCCGCCATTTCCTGAACCTTGATTCCCGCCCGAATTTGGATTAGGAGGAGTTGTCGCAACTGGATCAGGCTGCGAAGCAGGAGAAGCAGGAGCAGGAGAAGAAGCGCCTCCTCCGTTTGAACTTTTATTATCACCTGAATTTGGATCAGGTGTACTTGTCACAACTGGATCAGGCTGCGAAGCAGGAGAAGCAGGAGCAGGAGAAGAAGCGCCTCCTCCGTTTGAACTTTTATTATCACCTGAATTTGGATCAGGTGTACTTGTCACAACTGGATCAGGTTGCGAAGCGGTAGAAGAAGGAGAAACAGGAGAAGAAGTTCCTCCTCCATTTGAACCTGAATTACCGCCTGAATTCGGATTAGGCGTGCTTGTCACGACTGGATCGGGTTGTGAAGTTGTAGAAGAAGGAGAAGCAGGAGAAGAAGTCCCTCCTCCATTTGAACCTTGATTGTTCTCTTTTCCAGTTCCACTATCAGATCCACTCCCTTCTGTTTTGCCTTTATTTTCAGTAGGTTGAACTGTTGTTTTATTACTTGTATCTGTTTGGTTATCATCTTTTTTACCGGAATTGTTAATAGCTAATATAATACCACAAACTATTGAAAAACCTAATAAAATAAAACTTACCAAAAAGACTAATTTTTTATTTTTTTGTGTCACAATTATTACCATTTCTTCATTAATTTTAATAATTTATATAAATAAATCATTAAAATTAATTATATAGAAAAAAAAAAAAAACAAGTCTTAGCGGACTAATGTCCTTCTTCCTCACAAGAAAAAGATGAAAAAAGTACCATTTTTGATATAATGGAAATATGAAAAAAGAGGGCCCAAAAAAGATAAAAATCATTTTAAAGCGTTTTTCCAGGATATCTTTTCTTTTTACCAAAGATAAAAAGAATCCTAGAGAACTATTTTTTAAAAGAGTTGTAGGACTGGTTATGAGATGAAAAGAGATAATATTTTCTCCTTGTACTAAATTTACTTAACTAATTATTAATTAATGGAGGGAATTATGTTATTATTATATTATTAGCATATTTTTTTATGAAGCAATAAAGTTCCTTAAAAAAAGTCTTTCTTTTTCTTATTGGTCTTAATTATTGCACTTCTGTGAAAAAATAAAAATATAAAAAACAGCTAATTTAGACCCATAAATAATTTTTTTTAAATTTCTTTAGAAGGTTGTTTTTTTATCAAAAGTCTTTCTTTTAAAAAAATGTTTTTTTCCCAGAAAAGAGATATTATTAATTTAAGGGTTGGTTTTTATTATTAAACACTAAATAAAACCATTAAAAAAGGTTTAAATTAAACCAATAAAGAACAAATTAATCATGACTTCTTTCTTTTCATAAAAGAGGCGATACTCATTAATATTAAAAAAAAGAGTAAAAAAGACCTTCATTTTTAATATTATTAAAATAGATATTAATTTTTATTCAATTAATAAAAATAAAAAAATAATCGATAAATTATTTTTTCAAGAAAGGTTATATACACATGTTAAGTTTTATTACAAAATTATTTGATTCTTCCAATAAATATTTAAAAAAAGCGAAAGTAACCGCTACTAAAATTGAAAAATTAGAAGAAGAGATGCAACAACTAAAAGATGAGGATTTCCCTCAAGAAACTGCCAAATTAAAACAACGTTTCCAAGAAGGTGCTTCTTTAGATAGTTTATTAGTGGAAGCTTACGCTTTAGCGAGAGAAGCTTCTCGAAGAGTAACTGGTTTAACACCTTATTACGTACAACTTTTAGGTTCTATCGTTTTACACCAAGGACAAATAGCCGAAATGAAAACCGGTGAAGGTAAAACTTTAACTTCTGTTTTACCGGCTTATTTGAATGCTTTAAGTGGTGATGCAGTTCATATCGTGACAGTTAATGAATATTTAGCTAGTCGTGAAGCTGAAGGACAAATAGGCGATATTTTCCGTTTTTTAGGTATGACTGTTGGTTTAAACACTAAAGATAAAACTATTCCAGAAAAACAATTAGCTTATCAAGCTGATATTCTTTATTCTACTAATAGTGAATTAGGTTTCGATTATTTAAGAGATAATATGGAAACTGATATTAATAATTTAATGATGCATCGTGATTATAACTACGTTATTATTGATGAAATAGACTCTATTTTAATTGATGAAGCCAGAACTCCTTTAATTATTTCGAGCAACACTCAACAAGGTAAAAAGTTTTACCGTGATGCTGATCGTTTTGTCAAAAGCTTAAAACCAGAACATTATATGATTGATTTAGAATCTAAAACTATCGAATTAACTGAAGAAGGTGTCCGCAAAGCTGAAGCTTTTTTCCAATTAACTAATTTATACAATAATGCTCACTCTTTGTTATTGCACCACATTAAAAACAGCTTAAAAGCCGGTTTTATTATGGAAAAAAATAAAGATTATTTAGTGGATAAAGGACAAGTCTTAATTATTGACCAATTCACTGGTAGGATTTTAAATGGTCGTCAATTCAGCGATGGTTTGCATCAAGCGATCGAAGCCAAAGAAGAATGTGTTATTAAAGAAGAAACAGAAGTTTCCGCTACTATTACTTACCAAAATTTCTTTAGAATTTACCGTAAAATGTCAGGTATGACAGGAACAGCTAAAACAGAAGAAAAAGAATTCGTGAATATTTATAAAATGAAAGTAGTGGAAATTCCTACTAATAAACCTATGATTAGGGAAGATGCGCCTGATTATGTTTTCGCTTCTGCTGAAGAAAAATGGCAAGCTTTATTAGGCGAAATCGAAAAAAGGCACGCTACACAACAACCTCTTTTAATCGGAACACCAACAGTGGAAGTTTCTGAAGAGATAGCTAAATATTTGAAAAAAAGAAAAATTAAACATGAAGTACTTAACGCTAAAAACCACTCTAAAGAGGCAGAAATTATCGCTAAAGCCGGTAATAAAGGTTCTATCACTATCGCTACTAATATGGCTGGTCGTGGGACTGATATCCGTTTAGGTGAAGGAGTAGTTGAATTAGGTGGATTAGCTGTTTTAGGGACTGAAAGGCACGAAGCACGTAGGATTGATAACCAATTAAGAGGACGTGCTGGACGTCAAGGAGACCCAGGTTTTTCCCGCTTTTTCGTTTCTGCTGATGATGATTTAGTGAAACGTTTTGGCGGCACTAGGATGCAAAGGGTTATCTCTATGTTGCAAAACAACAGCGGCTCTGATGAACCTATTACTTTAAAAATGTTTAGTAATTTTGTGACCAATATTCAGAAAAAAATTGAATCTTCTAATTATGATTACCGTAAATTTGTTTTACAATTTGATTCTGTTTTAAGATTACAAAGAGAAATCATTTACCAACAAAGAAAAGAAATTTTAAAATCTGAAGAAGTAGATGTTTTAGCTCTGAACTTAATGAATAAAACTTTAAACAGCAATATTGATTACTTTTTAAAAAATAAAATGACTAAGAAAGATGATGAAGGAATTCAAGAATTTATCACCTATTTAGAAACTTTATTTTTCCTTCCTAATACTTTTACAGTCCAAGATTTCCAAACTACAGAAGAACCACGCACTCTTTTATCCGCTAAAGAAATAGAAGAAGTGGTACAAAAAAAAGTAACGACTTTCTTGGAAGAACAAAAAGCTAAATTACAAGTTATTGATGATAAGCAGTATTTTTATGTTTTAAGATACATTATGTTACAAAAAGTAGATTCTTATTTTAAACGTCATATTAATGATATGAGTATTTTAAGAAGAGGAATTAATTTTTTAAGTTACGGTCAACAAAACTCCTTAGTAGTTTACCAAGAAGAAGGGCAAAAGTTTTTCAACCAAATGATCGAAAATATCGCTCTTGATGTAACGAAAACTATTTTAAAAAGTTCCGCTTTAACCGACCAATTAGTGGAATCATTTCAAGAACAATTAATTTTCAACCGTCCTGATTCTGAAGAAAATGCTGCAAAAAGGAAAAATAGAAAAGTTAGAGGTTCCAGAAAACCTTGGAATTAAACTTTTTTATGCCCCAAAAATCAACATCATTGAAAACAATCTTTTAAAGGAGTTTTTATTTTCTGAAAAATTTTTTGAGTGTTTGCGGTAAAGGATATTATCCCATAGAAGGAGAATAAAGTGAATAAAAACGAAAAGGTAAAACCTATTGTTCCTTATAAAAACAATCGTTTTTTTAGATTTAGTTAATAAAGAACAAAACTCACTTTTAACATCTGAAGTCGATTATTCCGTTATCAACAAGACCGATAAGTTTGCTGAAGTCATTTTAGGTGATGCTTTAAAAGTCATCCCTAAAATTAAACAAACTTTTGAAGTTATTATCGCTGATCCTCCTTATAATATCAATAAAGATTTCGGCAATAATAAAGATTGTTTAACGATCGAACAATATATCAAATGGATGTTAAAATGGGTTAAAAAATCTTTAAAATTATTAAAACCTAATGGCGTTTTATATATTTATGGCTATCCCGAAATTTTATCAAGAATTTCCGCTCGTTTTCCTATTGATCAACAAAGGATATTAGCGTGGCATTATACTAATAAAACCACTCCTTCTTCTAAATTTTGGCAACGTTCTTATGAGTCCATTTTATGCCTTTGGAACGAACAAAAACCCAAACTTTATATCGATCAAATAAGAGAACCTTATACACCAGCTTATTTTAATTTTTCTGGCAAAAAAAGGAAAGAAACTTTAGGAAGATTCGGCAGTCAAGCCACCACTTATAAAGTTCATGAAAAAGGCGCTTTACCTCGTGATGTTATTAAAATACCTGCTTTAGCGGGCGGAGCTGGTTTAAAAGAAAGATTTTTTTTATGCCGCACTTGTGAAAATAAAATTTTACCATCGAAAGAGTTAAAAAAACATTTAAAACATGATACAATAGTTCATCCTACGCAAAAACCTCAAGCTTTAACCGAAAAACTGATTAATTCAGTTATTCAAACAAACACACCGGGAAACGTTTTAATCCCTTTTGTGGGTTCTGGCTCAGAATTATTAGTAGCTAAAAGGATGAATTTAAATTATATCGGTATTGAAATAAATCCTGATTATGTTTTTTTCGTTGAAAAGATTTTAAAAAATCCCCTTCATTGATTTGATAAAAATGGCGCACATTCCTTTAGATTTAATCCCTAAAAAACCTTATATGATTAAAATTTAAAAAAAATTATTAAACCAAAAACCTATATGCTAAATATTGAATTATGAAGATATGATGTAGGTTTTTCTTTTCTTACAATTTTCCAAGCAATGAAACAATTTTTACCCAAAATTCAAATTTGAAGATAAAAATTAAAAATAATTCGCTTTCTTATGAAAAAGAAGTTTTACTTAGTGTTAGTCTTTTTTTAAAAATGAGAATATTTACCAATGTTCTTATTTTTAAAAGAAACTTTTGATAATCCTTCGTTGCATAAAAAAGGACAAATTTTTTTAACACGGAGAAAAACGAAATGGAAAGATATGAGATTAATCAAACTCTAACCACTTTGCAAACTGTTTTGCACAATTTAGAACAAAAAATAGATTTAGAAGACAAGAAAAAACAAATAGACGATTTAATGGCTTTAATGGAAAAACCTAATTTTTGGACTGAAAATAAAGACGCTATTGATATTAGTCAAAAACTTCATCAACTACAAAATAAAATTGCCAATTTTAATTCTTTAAAGAAAAAATACGATGATTTGGTGACTTTATTTGAACTAGTGGAAAATGAAAACGATAGTGATTTTCTTTTCCTGATTGAAGAGTTAAAACAAATTCAAAAAGAAATTAAAGATTTTGAAATTGAAGTTTTATTGAATCAACCTTATGACGAAAATAACGCTATTTTAATTTTACATTCAGGCGCTGGCGGAACTGAGTCGCAAGATTGGTGTGAAATGTTAACGCGAATGTACCAAAAATACGCGCAAAGAAAAAAATTTCAATACGAAATTCTTCATTCTCAACCAGGCGAAGAAGCGGGCTTAAAAACAGCGACTATCTTGATTAAAGGTCCGTACGCTTACGGATATTTAAAAGCCGAAAGAGGCGTTCATCGTTTGGTACGAGTTTCCCCTTTTGATTCCGGCGCAAGAAGGCACACTTCTTTTGCCTCTTGTGAGGTTTTACCCGAAATTAAGGAAGATATTCAAATCGAGATTAAAGATGAAGATATCAAAGTAGATGTTTATCGCAGCAGTGGCGCTGGTGGACAACACGTTAATACGACCGATTCGGCAGTAAGAATTACTCATTTACCGACCAACACTGTTGTGACTTGTCAAAACGAAAGAAGTCAAATTAAAAATAGAGAAAAAGCTTTGCAAATTTTAAAAACCAAATTATTGCAAATTGCTTTAAAAGAACAAGAAGAAAGTAAAAAAAACTTTAACGGAGAACAAAAAGATATTAGTTGGGGTTCTCAGATTAGAAGTTATGTTTTTCACCCTTATCAAATGGTAAAAGACCATCGCACTAATTATGAATATTTTCAAATTGACGCTGTTATGGATGGTTTTTTAGACGATTTTATTAACGCTTTTTTGAGGCAAAAAAACGATTCTTAATAATAAAAAAATTCTCATTAGAAAGGGTATAAAACGATTATTCAATCTTTTTATATAAAAATTATTTATGGACACCAATATTTCCCACAAGAACGATAACATTAAAAAATGGACAAGTTTGATTTTAAACGATATTGTCTTATCTATCGCTATTTATTTCTTTTTAATTTCTACTAATTTAAATACAGGAGGAATGGATGGTGTAGCTATGTTGATGAGCAAATTTGTTCCACCAAATTTCTTTTCAAATAGTTTTTCTAACATTTCTGTTTTTATTTTCCTCGCTCAAGTAATTTCCTTACTAGTTGGTTGGAAAGCATTTGGCAAAGAATTCTTCGCTAAAACGGCTTTTTTAGTTGTTATTTTAATTGTCAGCGCTCCTCTTTTTGATTTGTTAACTGGCAATAATTCAGGCATTCTTTTTGATTCGTTGCATATAAGAAACATGTACGTTCAATTAGTTATTGCCTCTCTGATGAGTGGTCTTCTGATTGGAACTACGGTAGCAAACATTCGAAACCACGGTTATACTACTGGGGGAATGGATGTTTTTCATAAACTTTTAAAAGATAAGTTTAAGATTAATTTCATTATTATTTTATTTATGACTGATGGTGTTTTAGTTTCAGTTGATTCTTTATTGAAAAGTATGGAAAATAAAGACAAAGTTGACGGAGCAGTTTTATTGGAAACCGGGATTAGATTGTTATTATCTTATATAACTATCACTATTATTGGTTATATCATGGAAAAGAAAAATAAAATTAACGTTGATAATACCGATCAAAAATAAAAATTCTTCAATTCTGAAAATAAAACACCGCATTAGAACTCAATATTAGGAAGGTTTTTCAACCATGTATCACAACGGTTTTATTAAAATAGAATTATCCAATCCTGATTTACACATCGGGAATCCCTTCAAGAATGCTGAAAGTATTCTTGAAGTTCTTAACCACAGCAAAGCTAGCTTGGTTTTATTTCCTGAATTATTTTTAAGCAGCTATACGGCTGGAGATTTATTTTTCGAAACTACTTTTTATCAGGAAGTGCTAGAATCTTTACAATTTATCATGGAAAAGACCACTTTTGAAGGCGTTTATTTAGTAGGAATGCCTTTCTTTTTGGAAGAAGTTTTATTCAATGTCGCTGTGGTAATTCAAAAAGATAAAATTTTAGGCATTGTTCCTAAACACACTATTCCTAATTATAAAGAATTTAGCGAAAAAAGATGGTTTCATTCTGGTAAAACTATCCAAACACAAGAGATTGATTTTTTAGGGCAAAAAGTACCTGTCGGTAATATTTTGTTTATTAATAAAAAATTCGATATCAGTTTTGGGGTAGAGATTTGCCAAGATTTATGGACTATCGAATCTCCTAGCGATTTATTAGCTTTAAACGGAGCGGAATTGATTTTTAACTTATCTTCTTCTACCGAACATATCGGTAAAAAAGAAATGCGCAAAAACGCGGTTATTAATCATTCTCGCAAACATATTGGTGGTTATTTTTACACTAGTAGTGGGATTACAGAATCATCTACTGATGTCCTTTTTTCTAATCATAAAATAGCCGCTGTTTTCGGTAATTTAATTGGCGAAAAAGATTTATTTAACCAAGATGATACTAGCTTAGTCGTTGATGTTTGTATTGATTCTATCAAATACCAAAGAAGAATTGATACTACTTTAGGAGACCAAAAAATCGGCAAAGAATATCCTTTCTTTAAAGCTTATTTCGATATTAAAGAACATGATAATTATGAATTTGAAAAACCTTTCCACCAAAAACCTTTTGTGGAAATGGATGATTTAGAGGAACAATTAAAACTAGCGAACCATATTCAGTTTTTATCTTTACAAAGTAAATTATCACATATTAAAAATGTGAAAGTGATTTTAAAATTAGCTTCACGTTTGAACGAATTATTGTCTCTTTTAGCGGTCGTACAAAGTTTTCAAGCTAGTAAAAAAACACTAGATGATTTGATTGTGATTATGGAAGATGAAAAAGATTCTCGACCTGATTTTGTTGTATTGATGAAAAACTTTTTAAACAATTTGGGGATTAAAAATATTCTTCTGGATAATGAGGATCATCAACCCCAAGTTAAAGAATGGTTAAGCAAAGAATTGATTCATCGCGCTTTAAGCAAATTTACCTCCAATCCGCTGCTGTTGGATGATTCACAAATCTTAGTGTTAGAAAGCGATAATTTGTCTGATACGGCTTTAGGTAAAGTAAGCGAAAGAATCCATTATTACGATCAATTGTATAATGTTAATGTTGGTTTAACCCAAACTTTCATGACTGAATTGATTCTTTTCCATTTGAATAAACCTATCATTTCTATCCCTCCTGAATTAAAAGCTTTTTACCAAGAACAGATAGAAAAATTTTTAACCCCTCATATCGTCATAGAAGATTTTATTTTATATCATCATTTAAAAAATAATTTTTCGAAAGCTAAAATCGCTTTTTTAATTGAACACACTTTTGCATTAAATGCAGAAGAAAGTTTAGTTTTAGTACAAAATTATTTAAAAACTTTTTATCAAGCCCAATACAAAAGACAACAAATGTCCCCAGGACCGAAAATTTTAGAAAATAGCCTTTCACCGAGAACGGAATTTAAATTACCTATTAATTTCCAACGCAAAGAGTGAAAAACGGAATTTATAGAAATAGAAGTATAGAATATGAAAAAAAAAGTGATTGTTGGTTTATCAGGTGGAGTTGATAGTAGCGTCACAGCTTTGTTGTTAAAACAACAAGGTTATGAGGTAGAAGGCATTTTTATGCGTAATTGGGATAGTAGTTTGAATTATGATGTTCAAGGTAATCCTAATGTTAATAATGATGTTTGCCCTCAAACAGCTGATTTTAATGATGCTGCTGCTATCGCTAAACAATTAGATATTAAATTTCATCAAGTTGATTTTTCCGAAGAATATTGGGACCAAGTGTTTTCTTATTTTTTAAAATTATTAAAACAAAATTTAACCCCGAACCCTGATGTTTTATGCAATAATCAAATTAAATTTCTTACTTTTATCAAATATGCCGAACAATTCAAGCCTGATTTTATCGCTATGGGGCATTATGCCAATATTACTCATGAAAAAGGTCAACCCATCTTAACGAAAGCTTGGGACGATACTAAAGACCAAACTTATTTTTTATCTCAACTTAAACAACAACAATTAGATAAGATTCTTTTCCCTTTAGGAAAAATGACTAAAAAAGAAGTCAGAGAAATTGCCGCTAAAAATGACTTAATAACGGCGAGAAAAAAAGACTCCACTGGTATTTGTTTTATCGGAGAACGCAAATTCAGTTCTTTTTTAAAAAATTATATTCCTGGTAAAAAGGGTCCTATTAAAGATATGAATGGTAAACTTTTGCAAGAACATGAAGGTGTTTTTAATTATACTATTGGACAAAGAAAAGGTCTGAATTTAGGCGTTACTCAAGAAAATCAAGCCCCTTGGTTTGTCGTGGGCAAAGAATTACCTACCAATACTTTGTATGTGGACCAAAGTTATGATAGTCCTTACCTTTATAGCGATTCAGCTTTAATCATTGATGTAGTGTGGAGAAATTACGATGTTTATCAAAATCATGGTAAAATGAAGATGATGGCTAAATTTCGTTATCGTCAACCCGATCAAGAAGTGGAACTCGTTTGGTTGGATAAAACCACTTTAAAAGTGTATTATCCCCAAAAAATCAAAGCTGTCACACCAGGACAAATAGCAGCTTTTTATAAAGATGATTTTTGCCTAGGAGCGGGAATGATTAAAGAAGTTTATTATCAAGAGAAAAAACTTTCATATGTTTAAACATTTTTTATCCTTTAAAAAAGATGTTTTAAAAAATTCAAAAAAATAGGTGATTAAAGTGCTTTTTAATACTGCTGAAAACCATAACATAGAAAAAAAAGTTCATGAAGAAGTTTTATTCCAAGAATTGATGCAAAAAGTAAAAAAATACATTCATGAAAAAACAGTCTTAGATAAAATTAATCAAGCTTATTTGTTGGCTAAAAAAAAACATACCAATCAAAAAAGAGTAACGGGTGAAGATTTCATTATTCACCCTATTTCTGTTGCTATTATTTTAGCTGATTTGAATAGCGAACCCAATACTTTAATGGCTGGTTTATTACACGATTCTTTAGAAGATACGGATTTAACTTTTGACGAATTAAAGGATTTTTTAGGCGAAGATGTGGTTTATATAGTGAAAAGAACCACTAAATTAGCTAAACTTAGTTTTAACCCTAAACAACGACAAGTAGAAAACCATCAAAAACTTTTTTTAGCTATGGCTAATGATATTAGAGTAGTTTTGGTAAAAATAGCAGATAGACTCCATAATATGCAGACTTTAAAAGAAATGAAGCCGGAAAAACAATTACGCATTTCCCAAGAAACATTAGATATTTACGTTCCTTTAACCCATCGTTTAGGTCTTTTTCAAATTAAATCTCAATTAGAAGATTTAACTTTTAGATATATGAATCCTAAAGAATATTACCGTATTTCTAACCTCATTAACGCTAAAAAAAATGAACGCGAAAATTCTATCCAAAATATTATTAAAAATATTAAATCTTTGTTTTATAAGTCCGGTATTACTGATTTTTCCATTAGCGGGCGTAGTAAAAATATTTATAGTATTTATAAAAAGATGAACCAAGGACAAGTTAGTTTTGACGAAATTTTTGACTTATTAGCGGTTCGTATTATTGTGGATAAAGTGGATGTATGTTATCAATGTTTAGGTATTATTCACGCTCATTACTCTCCTTTACCAAGGAGATTTAAAGATTATATCGCTGTTCCCAAACCTAATTTATACCAAGCCCTTCACAACACGGTTTTAGCCAAAGATGGTTCTATTTTTGAAATCCAAATCAAAACTAAAGAAATGGATGAAATTGCCGAAAAAGGTATCGCCGCCCATTGGGGTTATAAAGAAAACAAAGTTTATTCCAAAGATAATAAACAGTTGGAAATAGCGCAAAAATTAAGATGGTACCAAGATTTAATTAAAATCACCAAAGATACTAAAAATAAATCGTTACAAAATTCCAAAACTTTAGTAGATTCTATTAAAAATGATATTTTAAGCGAAAACGTTTATGTTTTCACACCGAAACAAGAAGTATTTGAATTTCCGGAAGGTTCCACTCCTATTGATTTTGCTTTCCGTATCCATTCTATGATTGGTTTTACCATGACAGGTGCTATTGTGAACGAAAAAATCGTTCCTCTTGATTATAAGCTTAAAAACGGGGATATTATTTCTATTAAAACTAATAAAAATGTTTTTAGAGTACATAAGGATTGGTTGAGAATAGCCAAAACTTCTTATGTTAAAAAATTCATTAAAAACTTCTTAAACAAACAGAAAAAAGAAGTTTTAACTTTAATCCAAAATGGTAAAGAAATTTTAGAAAAAGAATTGCAAGCGCAAAAGAAAGATTTTAAAATTGACCACAATTTTGTGAAAAAAAGTTTTCACAAGCAATCTATTCAAAATGTCAATGAATTATATGAAGCTTTAGGAAGAAAAAAAATCACTCCTGATGTGGCGCTCGCTAAAATCACTTCTTTTGAAGAAATGCGCAAAGAATACAATAAAGAACAAATTTCGAAAAACTTGAAAAAATTCACTTATGAAAACGAAACAGGTGTTTTTATCGAAGGTTTGGATAAAACTAAATTAAAATTAGCGAACTGTTGTAACCCTATTTTCGGCGAAGAAATAGTGGGTTTTATCACTAAAGATAAAGGTACTAACGTTCACCGTAAAGATTGTGTTAATTTACAACAATACGATTCTAACCGTCTTATTGTCGCTCATTGGCACCAAAATTATCAATTAAAATACGCTACTTGGCTTTTCATTATTGGTTCTTATAGTTCTTCTTTAATTGCTAATATTACTGATAAAGCTAACGCTTTGGGGATTAATATTTCTAAAATCAATATGATCAATAATAATAAATTATCAGAAACCACTATTAAACTACAAATTCTAGTGAAAAATATTTCTGAAATGGAAAAATTAATTTCTCATTTATTACAATTATCTAATATTTATCAAATTTATAGAGGAACAAATTAACAGGTTTATGGTTAAAAAAATAAAAGGAACTCACGATTTATTTCATGATGAGATGTCTAAATGGCAGTTTATTGAAAAGAAGCTTAAAACTCTTTTAGAAAAGTACAACTTTCAAGAAATAAGAACTCCTATTATCGAATATAAAGAAGTTTTTTATCGTGCTACCGAACAATCCGATATGGTTACGAAAGAAACTTATCAATTTCACGATAAAAAAGGTAGATTAATTGCTTTAAGACCGGAAGGGACGGCTTCTGTTATCAGAAGTTATATCGAAAATAAATTGGATCATCAAAACGAGTTAACTAAATTATATTATTTAGGTCCTTTTTTTCGTTATGAAAGACCACAAAAAGGTCGATATCGTCAATTCCATCAAATAGGCGTTGAAGCCATTGGTGTGCCTAATTCTTTATCCGAAGTAGAGGTCATTATTTTAGCTTATGAATCTTTGTTAACTTTAGGGCTCAAAAATGTGAAAATTAAAATCAACACTTTAGGGGACCTTCCTACTCGTCAACAATTTTTAACTATTTTTAAGTATTATATTGACCAAAATACTCAAGATTTATGCAGTTTATGTTTAGAAAGAAAAGAAAAAAATGTTTTACGTATTTTTGATTGTAAACAATGTTCCCAAAAAGAGGTTTTAAAAAAAGCTCCTTTAATTTTAGATCATCTATCTGTTGAAGCTAAAAATAAATTTGACCATGTTTTAGAACTTTTAACAGAAGCTCAGGTTAATTACGAAATAGACCCTCTTTTAGTAAGAGGTCTAGATTATTACACAGATACAGTTTTTGAAATTACCTCTAATGACGCCACTAGCCAAAATGATTTAGTTTTAGGCGGCGGCGGTAATTATAACGAATTAACCGAAGTTTTTGGTGGCCAAAAAACTAATTGTATTGGTTTTGCTTTAGGAATGGAGCGTTTAATGATTGTCATGGAAGAGAATCATTTATTCCCTGATTTTAGCACCTCTGTTTTAGATGTTTACTTATTAGCGTTAGATCAAGACGCTTTAAAACCAACTTTTATGTTGATGCAAAAAATCCGTCAACACGGTCTACAAACCAACATGAATTATGAAACAGGTCATTTTAATAAAAAGTTAAAAAAAGCTTTACAAACTAACCCTAAATACATTCTTTTTATTGGACAAAAAGAATTAAAAGATAACATCTTAACGGTTAAAAAGATAGCAGACAAAAAAGAATATAAATTATCGCCAGAACAAACAATCAATTTTTTAATGAAGGAATTAACAAGTGAAAACAAAATATAGTTACGATAATAACGAGATTACTCTTAACCAAAAAGGCGAACAAGTCTTTTTAAAAGGTTGGATCGAAAGAAAAAGAAATTTAGGCAATAAACTTTTTATCGATTTAAGAGATGTTTCGGGGGTAGTTCAATTAGTGGTACTTAACGATCATCCTCAATATCAACAAATCGCTTTAACTAAAATAGAAACAGTGATTGATGTTAAAGGCGAAGTAATCGAAAGAATCAATAAAAACCCTAATTTAACAACGGGCGAAATCGAAGTTTTAGTGCAAGAAATGTCTTTTCTTTCTGAAGCGGAACATATACCTTTAAGTATTGTCGAAAAAAACGAAGCTTTAGAGGATTATCGTTTAAAATATCGTTATTTAGATTTACGCAAAAAAGATAAAAAAAGTTTTTTAATTCAAAGACACGAAATTACTCAAAATATCAGACAAACTCTTTTAAATAATAAATTTTTTGAATTAGAAACTCCTTTATTGTCGAAATCAACTCCTGAAGGGGCGAGAGATTATTTAGTTCCTTCGCGTATTCATCCTCATCATTTTTACGCTTTGCCTCAATCTCCGCAAATTTACAAGCAATTATATATGATTTCTGGGTTTGAAAGATATTTTCAAATAGCTCGTTGTTTTAGGGATGAAGATTTAAGATCAGATAGGCAACCAGAATTTACTCAAATAGATATTGAGACATCTTTTTTCAGTCAAGAAGATTTAATGAATTTAACTGAAGAAATTATGATGAATTTGTTTGCCAAAATCTTCAACCAATCTTTACCTACTCCTTTGGAACGTCTTTCTTTCCAAGAGGCTATGAACTTGTATGGTTCAGATAAACCCGATTTAAGGTTTGATTTAAAGATTGAACCTTTAAAAGCTTATTTTAAAGAAGAATTCGTTAACGCGGAAGGAATAGAAAAAACCATTAAAGGGATTAAATTAAATTCTTCCCTTCCTTTGAACCTTTTAACCAGAAAAAAAATAGACGAATATAAACATTTGATTAAAACCCAATTTAATCTCAATTTAAACCTTTTTAAAAAACAAGACAATACTTTAAAAGGTAATTTAAGTCAATTTGTTAATGATACTTCTTTTTTATCAGAAGGCGAATGGTGCTTTGTTATTAGTAACGATTTAAAGGATCTTTCTTCAGAAGACCATTTGTTAAAAACATTAGGGTTTTTGAGAAATAAATTAGGTCATGATTTGAATTTAATCAATCCTAATAAAGAATCTTTATTATGGATAGTGGATTTTCCTTTATTTGAATTTAATTCAGAAGATAATCGTTATTACGCTATGCATCATCCTTTTACAGCTCCTTCAGATATTAATATTTTAGAAAAAACCCCTGAAAAAGCTAAAGCTCAAGCTTATGATTTGGTGTGGAATGGTTATGAAATTGGCGGAGGTTCTTTAAGAAATTATCAAAGTCACGTGCAAGAATTAATGTTTCAAAAATTAGGTTTTAGCAAGGAAGAAATTCAAAATCGTTTTGGTTTTTTGGTAGAAGCGCTAAAATACGGCACTCCTCCACATGGTGGCATCGCTTTAGGATTAGACCGTTTAGTGATGTTATTTACTAAAACGAATAATATTAAAAATGTTATTGCTTTCCCTAAAACTCAAAGTGCTCAAGATTTAATGATGGAAACGCCTAGTTTAGTTGATCAAGAACAATTAGATGTTTTAAATATTGAATTAAAAAAGGACGCTGAAAAGGAATAAAATAATCATTCTAACTAAGTAATTTTAAAAGATCCCTAAATTAGGGATCTTTTTTTCTATCTTAAAACTTTTTTCAAGAAAATGACCTTTTGTCTCTTGACTTTTGAAAAAAGAAGGAGTATAATATAAATAATCATATAGATTCAACGAGAGATTTCAGTCAGGGCACTTTGTTATGGTTAAGGGGGAACGATCGAAATGAAATATCATATTTGATTTAATATAAAAAAATATTTCCAATATTTTGATATAGAAAAAATATAAATATGAAAGAGAGATGAAAATTGAAATTAAAAAATCATTCGAAATATTCTTTTGCAATTTTTCTAATATTTTTTATGTTTTTTTCATTGTTATTTAATCAAAAGGTTTACGGTAACGACTCTTTTACAGAAAGATCAATTAGAGGAACAGAAGTTATTCATGTAGTTTTAAACAAAAATAGCACTTCTTCGGATGTTTTCAATTATATTAAAACCAACATCAACCCTTCTTATAATGGCAGCGTTTCTTCAACAACTGCTTATAATAAAGAAAAAGGAGGCGATATGCATTGGTACATCAAAAACGATGACGAAGAATTCATGGGCGTTTATTTTGATGGCGGCAACAGAGAAGGGAGAGATCATTTTTACGAATTTGTTGATTTAAGATGGTTAGGAAATGGTTCTGCAAAAATGTATTTTTTTTGGAAATTTGACACACCAGATAAAAAACCAAATAGCAAGAGCAAATTGATAAAAGGTTCGCATTTTTTACAAACTCCCGCAGGAAAATATATAGCCAAAGAAATTTATAAAAAATTATTTAAAAAAGTTGTTAAAAAAGTTCCAAGTCCCGAACCTTTTTTATTAAAAGTGACCACTTCAGCGGCTAAGGATGTGGCTATTGAAAAAGTTTTTGCAGTTATCGAAAAAATTATAGAAAATGAACCAAATACTTTAGAATTGGTCAATCAAATAATAATTCCTATTGAAGAGGTGGCTATGGGAACGACTGATGTTGTTGATGATATTCCGATACTTCGTAATGTTGTAGGCCTGGGTTTAGAAATTTATCAAACCTATTCGACAGTTACAGATGCTCCGACAGAAATGTTACGTAAAACTGAAAAAAACTTCAATTCAGGGGTAAATAATTTTCAAAACTCCACAGGTTTTTTAGATCATTTAGGTGCAACAGGTCAAATAGTTGCTTCTCCTTTTATAGGAGTAGGGCAAGCTACCGCTTCTACCGTTATAGATGTAGGCTATCATCTTAAAGATGGATTTAATAAATTTTTTTCTTGGAAAAAGTAAAAATTTATTGTTTAAAAAAGAAAGAATGTGATAAATATGGTTGACTCTTTTTTATACCGCTTAATATTGGGATTGATCTTAAGTTTTTCTTTGGTTTTTGGAATAATATTTTTCACCTATATTAACGTTAAAAAAACTTTAATTTTTGACAAAAGAAAAGAACGAAAAAAGATAGATTTAAATAAAACATGGGATAAAGCACAAGAAAGAACACTTTATTTCGCCGGTTATGTGATAATATTAGGATTAACAACTATAGCAATCGCTAATATTCAATATTGGCGCTTTCCTGACAACGATCACTTAAAATATTTATCTTATTTTTTTATGTTTTTGACATTTATATTTTTATTTTTCACCTTATCTTCTAGCATAGGCCGAGATGTCCTTGTTTTTTTCTATATTGTAAAATTGGTTTTTTTCACAATCCCTTGCAATTTTGTGAAAAAAATTTTTAAACCTCAATCACATAAAAATAAAAAAGACCGAAAAGACAATAAAAATGATCAAAACACATCCCAATGAAATATTTATCATTTAAAAGCAAGAAAAACAATTTTCTTGCTTTTTTTGATTCTTAAATGATTGATGGATATCAGAATGAGAATAGTTTTTTTATTTCAATTTTAAAGAAAATTAGTTATTATTGTTATTAAGGTTCAAAAAAATCCTAAAAAGAATAAATTTACTTCAACAAATTTCAACACCAACAAAGAAACAATTAACAATATAAAAAAATTACCTCCAATCCTTCTTGTAGATAAACAAAAATACCTTGAATCAATGCAATCATTAATGATGCAACAGTTGTTGAAAGGAACAAACGATACATCTTAATTTTTCTATTGAATTCATCTTTTTTTCATCTTGTTCTTTTTCTACAACTTCCTTTTTAAAAGATGCTATAGTTGCCACATTTACGCGCCAATATAATCAAATCAAAAAAATAAACGACATGTGTATTGAAATAATTTTTTGAACAATCCATTCGCTTCTCTTTTCTTTTTAAAGAAGTTTATACGAACGAATTTATTGGAAAATAATCGCATATAAAAAACCCATAATAATCATGGGTTTTTTATATTTTAATCAGATATATGAAATTTATTTAAAATATAGCATTATTCTTGACTAGGTTCTAATCTTGCTTTACCATTCTCAAATATTATTTTTACATTATATTTGGTATAATGAATTATTTTGAATTCGCCATCTTCGTTAAACTCTTCAACAACGCCATCATTATATATTTTTTTAATTATTTTTCCTTCTCCGTTATATTCAGTTTTATATTGGAAATTGGATGGATATTCTGGATCTTCAGCATAAAGATTAGGCTTTTCTTCTAATTGGTTGAGTGTTTTTCTAAAAGAGAAGGCTGGAGGAAAATCTTTTAGTTGGCTGATAGTAAAAATATCATTGAAAGGATCATTTTCGATTAGTTTAAACTTTCTGACCGCATCCTTCTTCAATTTAATTTTTACCCTGTTCCCTTGGATAGTTGTAATTTCTTGATTTTCTTTTAAGTTTTCCCATATTTCTGCTTGTTTTCTCATATAATCCGGCCATATTGTGTTTGACGATAATTTTTTAACCATATCACTATCCCATTCATGATAATATTGTTCACTATTTTTTGTAAAATTATCATTGAAATAAATATCTTCTGATGCGTTTATGTTTTGAATAAATTCATTTTCGTTTGAAGGATTATACCCTAAAAAAAGATCGCTCCAAATCAGCCTTCTTATTTTAAAGTAAGGGAATTTGATTGATTCTATTTGATTTTCTTGAATATCCCTTCTCCAACGATTAAATCGAGTTATTCGTTTTTTTATGGGTAAATATTTATTATTACCATATAAATTTTCTATTTCTATTAACTCAGGAGCTTCTGCGTTGCTAGCGTCAAACGATATTGTCATGTGTTCTTTTTCGTCGAAAAAAGAAACTTTATCGCCAAATCCAGTTCCTACACTTTTGAAAAACACTTCTTGCACTCTCCCTTTTGGGGAAATTTTTATATACATCCCATTGTTGTAAATAATTTTTTTTAATTTCTTTCTTTCTTTGTCGTAAAATTCTTTTTTTTCAACATTTACCTTATAATTTATAGCGAATTGAGAATCCATGTCTTTAACTTTTTTTGATAAATCATATAATAAAATTTCATCATTTTTATTATTTTTATTATTTTTATTTCGGATAAAAAGCAACAAGAGGAAAGAAAAAAATAATATAGTTGAACAAATGACAGCTATAAAAATATGATTTTTTTTTTTTTTTGATTATAATAATACATTTTAAATTATAATTTAAGGGGTCGCCAACGCAATTCCTATAGAAGCTCCTCCGGTCGCAGGCGCCAAAGAGAAAGCGGACAACCATTTAACAGTTTACCAACCTCCATACAAGGCTAATGCAGCTCCTGCGGTTTTCGCTGTGACTTCTGTTAACAACCTCGCCCTTTCTCCTTCCTCTTTCCTCATTCTTTCTTTCTCTCTTTCTTGTTCTATAATTTTGTTTCTTTCTATTTTTTGAAAAAATTCTGAGTGAGATCGATTGTTTGGACTCCTATTCAAAAAAAATAAACAAATAACTAACTAAACCACTTCATGTGGTTTTTATTTAACCATTCTTCATAAGAAATACAAGGAGTTTTATCCACTTTTTTCACATTATAAAATTTTTTTTATAATCACTCTTTTTCGAAATTATTTCATTTATGCACAAAAAATAAAAAAACAGAAATTTTTGAGAAAATAATTTTTATTTGCATAAATTGATTTTATTATAACTTTTGTGCAAATGTTAAATATAAATCATTCATATTAGTCCTCTTTTTTGAAAATAATTCTTAATTCATATATCCTTATTTTTCGCCATTTACAATATAGACAACTAAAAAAATGTATTTTTTAGTTAATGTTATTATATAATAAAAACATTTCAAATAAAAAATTATTTTTCAAAAAGATGAAACAAAATTGAAGGACGAAAAACACTTGTATTATGATTATATCGCTGGTTATTTCACTGATGGATGGTATTTTAAAAATGAAAATGAAAAATCACGTTATTGGGTAGTAGATAATAAATATAACCAAAATATGTTAAGTTTAGAATCTTCCTCTTGTAATGATGAGAATTATTTTTATCATTATCTTGACACCACTCCTCCTCCCTCTTTACCGCCAGACGATAAATGAGAAAAGGGCATTTTAATTAATACCATAAAACCGTTTTAAAAAAATATAAATAATTGTTCTAGTTTTAATAAAAGACTCTAAAATTCTTTATGGTCTTTTTTGTCCCAATTTAGGGCCCTTTCATCAAAAGACACATTTTTTTATAATAAGTGAGGTTGAATATGCCAAAATTGGTTTTATTTGGACACTTTTATAGTAGAATAACAATAATCATTCATACAAAATCTTTTTCTGCAAGAAGGAAAAGAATTTATAGTTTAAAATAAGAAAAGAAAAAAAGTTAATTTTTTGAACTTAAAACATTGTGGATCATTTTTATGAAAGGAGCAAAAACAAATGATTTCCAACTTAAAAATTTTTTGCGTATTCTTCGGCACCTTTCTTTTCTATTTGTTCATTGCAGAATTGAATTTATTAGAAATCAAAATGGACAGAAAAAAGAACAAATCGGATCAAGAAAAATACGATAAATTATCTATCACCATTAAAATTTATCGCATATCAGAATTTTTGACTCTCTTTTTTTTCTTTATTTTCGTCTGTTTAATCAATTGTTATAGGCTTGCAGGAGATATTTCTTTTTTAGCTAATATATTTTTTATAATTTTTTTAGGTTTGATCGCAATACCTTTTCTTTTTTTCGCAACGATAGTTAAAAACCAATCGTTCGAAAGAGAAATCATAACCGATCGTTTGACTAATTATTTTTATAAAAAACAACAAAAAAAGAAACCAAAAGAAGACGAAAAGAAGGATAAATAAAAATTAATTAAGATAATCCTTATATTTCTTAAAACCCTATTAATTTGAAGCAATTAATAGGGTTTTTTAATGAAAAAAAACAACCTTATTTATTCAAGAAGACAGCTTTTAGAGTCACTTTTCTCCACTATAAAATCAAAAAAGGTTGATTATATGAATATTAATTAAAAAATGGTTATAATTCACATATATGCATTATAATAATTAATGTTAATTCATAAAAAGAATTTAAATAATTAAATAAAAATTATTTTATTAAAAAAAGTGTTATCATAAATAATGTCTTTTTTAATAAAATACTTTATTATGTTTCTTTTTTGCTGATTATATAATATAATATATAATATAGAGTATTTTATAAACATAATTTAATATTTATAATATAAAATTCATGATTACAATAATTTATATAAATTAAATTATTTTAAAATAAAAAAAATATTTTTTGAATAAAAAGGGGTATTGATCAAATGGCAAATATTAAACAACAAAAAAAACGTAATAAGACTAACGAAAAACGTAGATTAAAGAACGCTTCTTACAAATCTTCCGTTAAAACAGCAATTAAAAAATTTAAAGCTGCTGCAGTAGCTGCTGAAAAAACACAAGCTTTAACATTGTTAAATTACGTTAATAAAAAATTAGATAAAGGCTTATCCAAAGGGATTTATCATTCTAACTTTGTTTCTAGAAACAAATCTAATTTCGCTAAAATGTTTAATCAAATTTAATGAATAAACATTTTTTTCTTTAAAAAAACATTCTTTAGAAATCAAATAAAAAAATTCAATAGTAAGATTATCATATCTTTTGGTTGATATGTTAATTTCTTTTTGCTATTATAAGAAATTTTTTTTAAAATCTCTATGACAAAATAGACTTAATAAAAAGATTATCACAGTAGTTTTAATATCTGTCTTTTAGGTTTATTGGTTATTCAATAACCGGATCAAACGAAGGATTATGTTAATATAATGTTAGACTTGAAATTTATAATTCAAAATATGGAATCAGTTATTCAAAAACTACAAACAAGACAAGAAGACTTTTCTTATTTAGAAGAACTTATTTTATTAAATCAATCGCGTAAAAATTTAATTGTTTCCATAGAACAAATAAGGTTTAAAAAAAATAATCTCTCTCGTTCTATAGGGATGTTAAAAAGAGAAAACAAATCTATTGATGAAGTGATTGCTAAAGAGGCTATTTCTAAAAAAGAATTAGAAGCATTAACGCAAGAACTACAAACCATCGAAAATAAAATTAATCACCTGTTGCATAGTGTTCCTAATATTCCTCATGAATCTACTCCTATCGGTCAAAGCGAAGAAGATAACGTTGTTATTAAACACTTTATGGAACCAGAAGAAAAACCTTTCCCTATTAAAGATCACGTGGAAATAGGTGAAAAATTAAATATTTTAGATTTGAAGGCGGCTGCTAAAATAACTGGCAGTAGATTCGCTGTTTTAAAAGGAGCGGGAGCTCGTTTAGAAAGAGCTTTGATTAATTTTATGATGGATACGAACTCTCAAAAGGGTTATCAAGAAATCATCCCTCCTTTTATTGTCAACGAAAATTCCATGTTTTCTACCGGTCAATTGCCTAAATTTGAAAAAGAACTTTTCAAATTAAAATTAGATAAATATAACTGGTATTTAAATCCGACTGCTGAAGTGCCTACCATTAATATCCATCGTAATGAAACTTTCCAAGCGGAACAATTACCCATTAAATATGTTAGTTTTACTACTTGTTTTAGACAAGAAGCAGGAGCTGCTGGAAAAGATACCAGAGGCATTTTAAGGCAAAAACAATTTAATAAAGTGGAATTGATTCAATTTGTAGAACCGCAAAATTCTTACGTTGTTTTAGAAGAAATGTTAAAAGATTCTGAAGATCTTTTACAAAAGTTAAAAATACCTTATAGAGTGGTCGCTTTATCAACGGGTGATTTAGGTTTTAGCATGGCTAAAACTTATGATATTGAGGTCTGGCTACCTAGTCAACAAAAATATCGCGAAATAGCTTCTATAAGTAATGCAGAAACTTTTCAAGCACGAAGAGCGAACATTAAATTTAATAAAAATAAAAAAGATAAAAACGAATACGTTCATACTTTAAACGGATCAGCTTTAGCTATCGGACGAACTATGATCGCTATTATGGAAAATTATCAAAACGAAGACGGCAATATTGTAGTACCTGATGTTTTAAAAAGTTATATGGGAATCGATATTATTAAGTAACCTTTCAAAAGGTTGCCAACGCCATTGTGAAAGGAATTTAAGGGATAAAACCTATGAATAAATGGGAAGATAAATTAAAAAAAATTAATATTTGGTATATTATACTTTTCATTGTGTCTATCGGCGTCATAATGTCTTTAAAAAATTTAACTAAAAAAGTTTTAAAAAAACCAACATCTGATTTGGGCATTTTGTCTATTGTGGAAACACAAAATAATGTCAAAATAGAACCCTATTTAACCCATTCTTTACCTACTTTATACGATTTAAAAGTTACTTATAAAGATGACAATAAAGAAGAAAAAACCGAAAAATATTCTTTTGTTGATGAAAATATGTTTCACCAAATAAGGGACGCAGTACAAAAGAGAAAAAATTCCGATTCTTCTATTAAAATTGATTTTTTATCTACAAATGTTGAAGAATCGCACATGGGATTTGGTCCTTTATTCTCTTCTTTAAGAATTTCTTTAACAGTCTTGATTATTTATTTTTTATTTACAAGTATGAAAGACATCGGAAATCAATTCTCAGAACAATTTGGCGATAAAAAGAAAACTCAATTAAAAAGAGAAACTATAAGACAACCTGCTTTCACTTTCAAAGATATAGCAGGCGCTGAAGAAGAAAAAGAAGAAATGCAAGAGTTAATCGATTTTTTAAAAAACCCTAAGAAATATATAGATATGGGTGCCAGAATCCCTAAAGGTGTTTTATTGTCAGGACCTCCTGGAACAGGTAAAACTTTATTAGCGAAAGCTGTTGCCGGCGAAGCAGGTGTCCCTTTCTTTGCTTCTTCTGGATCCGAATTTGTCGAAATGTATGTCGGTGTAGGTGCTTCTCGTGTTAGAACTTTATTTAAAAACGCTAAAATAAATGCCCCTTGTATTATTTTTATCGATGAAATAGAAGCTATTGCGCGCAAAAGAGGTTCAGATATGGGTCATAGCGAACACGAACAAACTTTAAACCAATTGTTAGTTGAAATGGATGGTTATAATAAGAATTCAGGGGTTATCGTTATCGCTGCAACTAACCAACCAGAACGTATAGATGCTGCATTGTTAAGACCAGGACGTTTTGACCGTCAATTTACAATTAATTTGCCAAGTTTAAAAGATCGCGAAGCTATTTTAAAATTACATGCTTCAAATAAAAAATTAGAAAAAGACATCAAATTAGAAGAAATCGCTAAAGAAACTCCAGGTTTCAGCGGAGCTCAATTAGAAGGTATTTTAAACGAAGCCGCTTTATTGGCAACAAGAAGAAGAGGACGTAGAATAAATAAAAATGATCTGAGCGAAGCTGTAGATAGAATTTTAATCGGTTCTATTAAAAAAGGTGGAAGATACACCGAAAAAGAGAAAAAATTAGTTTCTTTCCATGAGGCAGGTCATGCAGTGATCGGTCTTACATTGCCAAACGCTAAAAAAGTCCAAAAAATAACTATTATCCCTCGTGGTAAATCAGGCGGTTATAATTTGATGTTGCCAGAAGAAGAAACTTATTTCTATTCTAAAAAAAGATTATTAGCCGAAATAACTTCTTATTTAGGCGGAAGAGCAGCAGAAGAATTATTTTTAGATGATGTTTCTTCAGGTTCTTATGATGATTTTAAACAAGCGACTAAAATTGCGAGAATTATGGTTACTAAATTCGGAATGAGTGTTGTCGGATTAACTCAATACGGAGAAGAACAACAAACTTTTCATAAAGAATTTTCTGATTCCAAAGCGTTGGAAATCGACCAAGCTGTTCAAGATATTATTTCTAACGCTTATGAAGTGGCTAAAAAAACTCTTTTAGAAAATAAAGCACTTTTGTTCAAAATTGCTGATTATTTATCCGAGATTGAAACTCTTTCTAAAAGAGATATTGATGAAGTATTTGCAACTGGCAAAATCGCTTGGTACGAAGAAGAAAAACTTGCTAAAGCAGAAAAAGAAGCGAAAGATAAAGCAAAATTAAAAGTTCAAGAAGAAAAAGAAACTGATTCATCGGAAGAACAAGATGAAAACGACGTAGAAACAGAAACAACTAACGAAGAAGAAAATCTAGTAGTTAATGAAAACAGCGAAGAAACTGAACAAGACAATGATGAAGAAGACGAAGAATAATTCTGATTCATAAAAAAATTATTTATTAAAAAAAACTAAAAATTTACTTTTCCTCCGCAAACCAAAAAATTTCTTCTTTTTGGTTTGTGTTCTTTATTTAAAATAAATGTATTTTATCCATTAAAAATACATTTATTTTTTTATTTATTGGTAAACGAATAAATCTTATTTTATTACGTTAGAAAGGCTCGATGCGAAATATGAAGAAATTTTTGGTTGAAGAAGTAGAAACAGGAATGCGTTTTGATGTTTTTTTAGTGCAAAAATTAAATTTAAGTAAAAACAAATGCCAAAGTTTGATTTCTTCTGGAGAAGCCTTAATAAACGACCAAAAACAGAAAAAAAGTTATCTTTTAAAGAATAATGACGAAATAAAGGTAGAAATAATAGTTAAAAATACTGTTAACGAATTAGAACCACTTCCTTTGGATTTAGATATTGTTTATGAGGATGATGATTTAGCGGTCATTAATAAACCAGTTAATTTAGTGGTCCACCCATCTTCTAGTTTTAAAGGTATCACTTTGGTGAACGGATTATTATACCAAATACCGGTTTTAAAAAAAATAGAAGGCACAAGACCAGGAATTGTTCATCGTCTAGATAAAGATACCACAGGTTTAATGATCGTCGGTAAAACAGAAGAAACCATCGTTCAAATGCAAGAATTATTGCAAAAAAGGCATGTTAAAAGGACTTACTGGGCTTTAATTCATGGTTTTTTAGGACAACACGGGACCATTGATTTGCCTATCGGCAGAGATGTGAAAAACCGTTTGAAAATGTCTGTTACTTCTCAAGGAAAACCATCAGTTACCCATTTTAAAACTTTACAAAGATTTGAACATTATTCTTTGTTAGAATTAGAGTTAGAAACAGGTAGGACACATCAAATAAGAGTCCATTTGTCTTATTTAAAACACCCTATTGTGGGCGATAATTTATATGGCAATCATAATGAAAAGATCAAGACCCAGTTATTGCATGCCAAAAAATTAGCTTTTTCTCATCCTCAAAAAGACAAAAAAATATCTTTGGAAATTCCTTTAAATGATGCTTTTCAAAAGGTGTTAAATCAATTAGAATTAGATCCCTCCTCTTTCTTGTAACTATTTTTTATCAAAATAATGTTATTTTTCTTTTAAAAGCACGATTATTGATATCAATGATTTAAAAATTCATAGTTTTTATCAAAAATAACTGAAAAATAAGGAACCATTTTTATGCATTTAGATACAATTAAACAAAAAATAGAAAACACATTAAATAATAAATACAACATTAAAACGATCATCAAACATAATGATAAAAGTCAATTATTTGAATTTTACTTAGCTCTTTTTGTTTATCAAAAAACTTTACAAAAAGATATTGTAGAAATTTTTAACAATTTTAAAGCCGATTTGATGACTTTAAGCGAAATAGAAGATATTTTTTTCGATAAAGGTTTTTTAAATATTAAAATTAATCGTCATTTCATTAGTGAAAAAGTTTTAACAGATGTTTGTGAATCAGGCACTAAGTATGGACAATTAAAACCTAATAATCAAACTATTGTGATAGATTATTCTTCGCCTAATATTGCTAAAAACTTTTCTATTGGTCATCTACGTTCTACAGTTATCGGTAATTCGCTGAAAAATATTTATAATAAATTAGGTTATCAAACGGTAGGAATCAATCATTTAGGCGATTGGGGCACTCAATTTGGTAAAATGATTTTAGCTTTTCAAAAATGGGGAAACAAAGAATTAGTCTTAAAAGACCCTATCAATGAACTACAAAAACTTTATATTTATTTTCACGAACAAGCCGAAACAGATGAACAATTAAACCAAGATGCTAGAGAAATTTTTAAAAAATTAGAAGAAAATGATCCCGAAATAGTTGCTTTATGGAAATGGTTTAAAGATATTTCTTTAACTGAATTTCGTAAAATTTATGATTTATTAAATATTTCTTTTGATCATTATATTGGTGAATCTTTTTATCACGATAAAAGCATGGCTTTAGTGGAAGATTTACGTGCTAAAAATTTATTATTGTTAGATCAAAAGGCTTATATTATGCCATTAGAAGGGATTCCGCCGGCTTTAATACAAAAAGACAACGGAAGCACTCTTTATTTGACTAGAGATATGGCGTGTGTTCTTTACCGTAAAGAAAGATTTAATTTTCAAAAAACTTTATATGTGGTAGGAAACGAACAAAAATTACATTATCAACAATTAAAACAAGTGATGAATAAAATCATGGGTTATGATTGTGATTTAGAACATGTGAATTTTGGTTTAGTATTGTTTGAAAATACGAAGATTTCAACTCGTAAAAGCAATAATTATAGATTGATTGATATTTTGGAAGCTACTACTAAAGAAGCGGAAAAAACGATTCAAGAAAAAAACCACAATTTAACTAATATTCATGAAACAGCTCAAAAAATAGCGATCGGTGCGGTTGTCTTTAATGATTTGAAAAACGACCGTCATTTAAACATTGAATTTAATTTAAAAAACATGTTACAATTTGAAGGCAATACAGGCCCTTACTTGCAATATACCATTGTTAGACTTAATTCTGTTATTAAACAATTAAAAAATAGCGCTGACTCTGTGGAAAAACAATGGGTTCAAATGAAAGATTATTTCGCTCAAGACCATTATTTTGCTTTAATTAAATTAATGGATCAATTTTCTTCTGTTTTAGAAAAAGCCAAAAACGATAATATGCCAAGCGTACTAGCGAGATATTTACTGAAATTAGCTAAAACTATTAATCAATTTTACGCTCTGGAAAAAATTTTAACTGATGATTTAGTTTTACAAAATGCGAACGGTTTATTAATTAAAACTGTTTCTACCGTTTTAAAAGAAGGGTTGAACATTTTAGGCATACCTATTTTAGAACAAATGTAATTTATAATAAATGTAATTACTTCTATGCCAAAAAAATTTTAATGAACTTATCGTTCTTTATCATATAAAAAAAATAAACCACTAAAAAGGGTTTATTTTTTTTATCTTCTTATCATCTTTTTTTAATGATTCCATTTTTGTATTTTTTTGCTTGTAAAGTTAGTTAAACTAACTAAAACGATATAAATGATACTTACCACTATAAAAGGCGTAATGGCATCAAAAGTAATAGAAATATTACGTTCTGCTGTCCATAATAAACTTACCATTCCAATCACGGAAAATAAAGAAGTTTCTTTTAAATTAATAATCAATTGGTTCCAAAAAGAAGGTATCGTTCTTTTGAATGTTTGTTCTAAAATAATATAGCGAAAAACTTGTTTTCTTTCCATTCCTAAAGCATAACCGGCTTCTATCTGTCCTTTATCTAAAAACTTAATATGGTTTAACATAATATTAGTTAAATTAAAAGCGGTATTTAATAAAACCACAATCAAAGCTACATATAAAACACCTGTAAAACCTTTAAAAAGATCAAAATAAACTAATGAATTATAAAATAAGAAAGCTTGCACAGTTATCGGGACCGCTTTAAAAATATTCATGAAAAAATCTATTAAAAAAGAAAAAGTTTTTTGGGAATAAACGATCATTTTATGAAGACTTTGTGATTGATCTAAAGTAGTTTTGATTAATACTAACAATAAAGCCAATAATAAACCTAAAAACAAACCATCCATAGCTATTAATAAGGTAATCATAAAACCTGTTTTATAGGATGGTAAAGAACGCCATAAATTGGACCAAAAGTGGTTTTGTTTTGTAAGGTTGTTTTTGCTAGTTAAATTGTTTTTATATGTATTTTGAGCAGTTTTAAGGTATTGTTGGTATTCGCTCTTTTCGCCAGTATTAAAATTCTCTAATTTTCCTTGATAATCGTTAACACCAGTTTCTTTTAATACTTTCATATCTTTTAAATGTTTGTCAAATTGTTCTTTCAATTCGACATTGTTTTTATTTAAAAAGATAGCTAAAGGCGGTACGTCCGTTTTTGATAAACCTGATTTATCTATATCAACTTTCAATAATTTAAATTTACCGGGATTTTTAGCTTGGATAGGGACTAAATTTTGAAAATCTTGCATTAAAATATCGGCGTTATTTTGTTCCACTGCTTTCATGCAAGAAGTCAAATCAGTTCTCCAAGCGTTTTTTTCATGTTGGACGAATGCGTTTTTATTTTGGTCGCGCAGGTGAGGGATAATTTTTTGATCAAAAACTAAACCAGAAACAGAAGTGAAACGAATAGGGTTTTGGTTATCAATTTTATTTCTAAATTCCTCAGCCATAAAATTAAAATTCTCATTTTCTTTCGCTGATTCAAAACGCTTGTCATCTTGCCTCACTAAAATACCTAATTCGTAATTAGTGTAAGGAATAGAGATCATTTTTTCATCTCTTTCCTTGGTAGCGTTAAACATACCTATCATGCCATCTACGGTATCATTTTGAACAGCGTTTAAAATGCCATTATAAGGAAACATTTTGATAACTAATGTTTTTTTCATTCTATCAGCTAATTTCTTTAAAAGCATCACATCAGCACCATTGATATAATCGCCGTTTTCTGTTTTAACGCTAAGAAGTTTACCTTCGTCATCCACTATTTTACCGTCAAAAATCATCGGTGGAGCATCATATAAAGTTATAGCCATCGTTAAAGTTTTTTCTTTATCTCTTTTTTTATCCGTATTAGATAAACATAAAACATAATAATGTAGGAAAAGAAAAAAGCTTAAAAAAATAGAACAAATTAATATTTTTTTTCCGTTTTGATAAATGTATTTGCGTATAAATTCTGTAAAGTTCATAATTGTGGAATTATCCTTTTGTCTTTGAATGGGGTTGATTTTTACTAATAAAACGTTTCTCATGAATAAAACAAGTTGTTAAAACTTAATTTTATCATAAATCCATAATAATGGTATCTTATTTATGAGAAGTTATTTTAAAAAAGCCTTAATTTTTAAAGAATAGATGAAGAGAAATAAATAACTAAGTTTATCTAATTTCGATCGAAAAAAATTATAAAAAAATGATAAAATAAAAACATTTGATCAATATAAATATTAACATATAACCCCAAAAGTGTCAAGCTTTTTTAGAGATTATTTATCCTTATCCAAGAGTATACCAAAAAGATGAAACTATATGTTCCCTTTTTTACCCGAAAAAGGATATATCTTTTAATTAATCAAATTTTAGCCCATAAAGACTTTTCGGGTCCATCCAGAAGAAGATTTAAATGCAGTAAAAAATTATTTTTATTAATAATTTTTTTTAAAAATGTTATTATTAAGATAGTTTTAAATTATCATAAAAATATGAAATAATTAAAAAAAGAAGGTTTTAAAAACACATGATAAAAAAAGAAGAAATACAAACTCTTTTAAATCAGTCTTTAGAATCAGGCGCTGATTTTGCTGAACTGTTTTTTGAAGATAATATGACGAATAGTTTAAGAATAACCGGTCAAGAAGTGGTTTCTTTGTCCACTGACAATGTTTTTGGCGTAGGAGTAAGACTTTTACAAGGTTCAGATGAAGTATATGGTTATACTAATAAAGTTGATTTTGACAATATTCAAAAATTAATCACACGTTTAAAAAGGAATTTTAAAGGACCAAAACATCAAGTTGTTCCTTTGGGCGAATCTCAACCTTTAAAAGAAAGTATGCAAAAACCTTTTGCTTCGATGACCAAAGAAGAAAAAGCGAAAAAATTAATTAAATTATCAGAAATAATGAAAAAACAAGATGATAAAATCATCCAAACTATTGTGAATTATCATGAAAAAGAACAAAAAATTTTGGTCGCTAATACAGAAGGAGTTTATCAAAACGATGTCAGACCTTATATACGTTGCGGTTTGGTAGCAGTAGCTAAAGAAGGCGAACAAATGCAAGACGTTTATGAAGGTCCAGGACGTTCTATGGGATTAGAATTTTTTGATTTAATAGACTTAGAACAATTAGCTCAAGAAGTAGCTCAAAGAGCGGTGGCTTTATTAACAGCAGAAGAAATGAAACCACAAGTTATGACCGTAGTTTTAAATAATGGTTTTGGGGGCGTTATTTTCCATGAAGCTTGTGGGCATCCTTTAGAAGCAACCGCTATTGCCAGAGGTTTATCGCCTTTTAATAATAAATTAAACCAAAAAATAGCTTCTGATATCGTAACAGCTTATGATGATGGTGATATTGAAGGAGCTTGGGGAAAACTTAATTTTGACGATGAAGGAATGAAAACCCAAAAAAACCTTTTAATTGAAAAAGGTATTTTAAAAAGCTATTTAGTTGATTTCCGTAATGGACGCAAAATGAAAGCTAAACCGACTGGTTCTTCCAGAAGAGAATCTTATAAATATTCTCCGACTTCAAGGATGAATTCCACTTATATCGCTAACGGGACTGATAAACCAGAACAAATCATTAAAGATACTAAATACGGTTTATACGCTAAAAGTTTAGGCGGCGGAACAGTTGAACCTGCTACGGGAGAATTTAATTTCGTTGTTAAAGAAGGTTATTTGATTGAAGACGGTAAATTGACTACTCTTGTTAAAGGAGCGATGTTGATTGGTTATGGCGATGATGTTTTATTAAAAATAGATCGTGTAGGAGATAATTTATCTTTAGGGCAAGGAATGTGTGGTTCTGTTTCTGGTTCAATTCCTACTGATGTAGGTCAACCTACTATTAGAGTGCAAGAAATGGTTGTCGGTGGCAACAGAAAGGAAAATGCGTAAAATGTATCAAAAATGGATTCAAAAAGGTTTAGATAAAGGTTTTGAAGCATTAGAAATCTTTGTCAGCGAAAGCAAAAGTTTTAAATTAACCCTAGATAACAACAAAGTAGAATCACTGGTAGAAAGCGATCTAGTGACGGTTAATATTAAAGGGATTTATGACAATAAATCAACAGAAGTATATTTTGAAAAAATAGATGAAGAAACGGTTGATAAAATGTTGGACGCTTTGAAGCAAAACACTCAAACAGTGGACAGTAAAGATCCGGCGATTATTTTTGAAGGTTCCTCCTCTTATCCTGAATGGGAAGAGAAAAATTTTGATTTTTCCGTCATTCCTTTAGACAAGAAAATTCAACTTTTAAAAGATTTAGAAAAAAACATGTCTTCTTCAAAAGTAATGAAAAAAATTGAAACCAACTCTTATAAAGAGGTTTTTAGTAAAAAAACTTTAATCAATTCCAAAGGACTTCATTTAGAACAAGAAAATAGTTACGCTTATCTTTATGTTTCCGCTATTTTCGAAAAAGACGGCGATATCCAAAGTTTTGGTAAATTAAAATTTGTCAAAGATTTCCAAGAATTCAATCCGGAAAAACAAGCTCAAGAAGTCGTTGTTGCGGGTGAAAAAAAATTAAACGGAGCTACTTTAAAATCAAAAAGTTATCCTACAGTTTTTTCCAACGAAATGTTTGCTGATATTTTAGCTAGTTTTAGCAGTATTTTTACCGGACAAAGCGCTTATAGAAATTTAACTCAATTAAAAGATAAAGAACAACAAGTTATTGCTTCTCCTCAAGTAAGCATTATTGAAGACCCTTTTTCGGATCAAGCTTTTTTCAAAGAAAAATTTGATGATGAAGGAGTTGTTTGTCAACCTAAAAACGTGGTTGAAAACGGTGTTTTTCAAGGTTTTATCCATAATTTAAAAACAGCCAAAATCTTTAACACTCAACCGACAGGTAATGGTTTTGGCGGAGGCACTGGCTTTAGTAATTGTTATTTAAAACCAGGGCAAAGAAGTTTAGATGATATGTTATCCACTATTGAAGAAGGCGTTTTTATCGATGATTTAGTAGGTATGCATGTAGGGATTCAAACTGTAAGTGGTGATTTCAGCCTTCAAGCTAGTGGTTTTAAGATTGAAAAAGGTAAAATCACTACTCCGGTGAAAATGATTGTTGTTTCAGGTAATTTTTTTGATATTTTAAAAAATTTAAAAGAAATAGCGAATGATTTTGAATTCCAAGTTTCTGGCTTCGGCAGCGCTAGTGTTTATGCTGGAGATTTAATGATTGGTGGTAATTAAACCTTTCTTTAGGTAAATAAAAAAATGACTCTCTTATTGGAGGGTCTTTTTCTTTGATGCTTGTTTCTTTATAAATATTATCTTCTAAAACATGAAAAGAACAAACATTATTCATTTGACATTATTTTGGTTATTTGTTATTATAAAAGTAGCTTTAAAGGCATTTTACAAAATACAATTCAAAGATAAATATTTTTATTTTTGAAAAAAATTATAAGATAAGAAAGAAAAAATCGTGTTAAAAGTATATTACAAAAATCAAACTTTAAATGTGGATTCTAACACCACTTTAGAAGAATTAAAAAACCGATTAGAATTGACCGATGTTTACGGCGCTCAAGTAAATAATAAAATACGCGAATTAACGTTTGAATTGACCGAACCAGAAAATGAGGTTCTTTTTTTAGATTTAACTCATCCTCAAGCGGTAGACATTTATGAAGCTAGTTTGAGATATTTGGTCGCTATGGCTTTTTATCATGTTTTTCCTGAGAAAAAAGTGCGTTTTTCTTATTATAGTTCACAATCTCTTTTGGTTAGATTTGAAAATGACGCAGAATTGACTTTAGAAATGTTTGAAAAAATTCAAGAAAAAATGCAAGACTTAGTAGCGCAAAAGTTAAAAATTGAAAAAAAATCTTTTTCTTTGGAAAAAGCTTTAGAAATATATAACACTTTTGGTTATGACAATAAAAGCAAGCTGCTGCAACAAAAACCCCAAAAGACAGTCCCTTTATATGTTTGTGGGTCGTATTATAACGATATGCACCAAGGAATGGTTCCTAATACAAGTTATTTAACTCATTATCAATTATTATATCGTTCTTCTTCTATGATTTTGCAATTTCCTCAAACTTTTCATCAAGGCAAAATACCTCTTTTCAAGGAAGAGCATGTTTTTGAAAAAACTTTGCATCAAACGTCAGTTTGGCGTCAAACGGCTCAAACACAAAACCTTCATCAAATAAATAATTATTCCTTGAATCCTAAAAAAAACTTTGATTTAATTAGCATAGCCGAAATAAACCACCAAAGACAGTTAATGGAAATAAGTCGCCAAATAGCCGATAAAAAAAATCAGATTAAAATCATTCATATTGCTGGACCGTCTTCTAGTGGAAAAACCACTTTAGCCAAAAAATTACAATTACAATTGCTGGCTGTAGGGATTACAAGCACTTTGGTTAGCATGGATAATTATTATTTGCCTCTTGCAGAAGTGCCTAAAACCTCAGATTGTGCAACTTATGATTTTGAACACATCCAAGCGTTAAATATTGCTTTATTTAACCAAAATATCAATGATTTAATTTTACATAAAAAAGCCATTATTCCTCAATTTGATTTCAGCACTCGCGTTATTACCCACAAACCTATCGAAATCGATACACAGGTCTTGTTGGTGGAAGGAATTCACGCTAATAATCCTGCCTTATTACCTTCCCTTGCTAGGGAACAAAAATTTAAAATTTATATTGCTCCTCAGCACCAATTATCATTAGATGAGCACAATCCTTTGCATATCACAGATATTCGTTTTTTGCGTAGAACTATTCGTGATTTAAAAATGAGAAGCACTAATATTTTAAAAACTTTTGATTTTTGGAAATCTGTTCGAGAAGGTGAATTTAGGTGGATTTATCCTTATCAACAAGAAGCGGATTACGTCTTCAATTCGGAGTTAATTTATGAATTTAACGTTTTAAAGCCATATTTAGAACCTTTACTGTTAGAAGTCCCTTCAATGAGTCCTTATTTTGAAAAAGCTCAATATTACTTAAAATTATTAAGTTGGTTTGACGCTTGGGAATCTGATTTGGTTCCACATGATTCCTTATTAAGAGAATTCATCGGAAATAGTCCTTTTTATCAATAAAAAATGTTATACTAAAGAATATAAGTTTTAAGTGTAAAAAAAGGTCAAAGTTATCTGATGTTTTTTCTGTGATTTTACATTTATTAAATTAATTTGAAGAGAAGGTGAAACAATGTCTGTTCATTATCAACAATTAGAAAAAAGATTTGAAGAAATCGGTCATTTTGAAAACATTTTAAATATACTTCATTGGGATATAGCTTGTAATATGAAAGAAGGTTCGGAAAAAAGCCGCGTCCAAGAGATTTTAAGTTTAACAAGAGTTATTCGTCAATCGTTAACTTCTGATGAGACTAAAGAATGGTTAAACCAAGCAGAACAAGAAAAAAATTCTTTAGATGTCTGGCAAAAAGCAAATTTAAGGGAAATAAAAGCTAAAATACAAGATGAAGAAATTGTGGATCAAGAATTACAAAACAATTTTATTTTAGCCACTACTCAAGCTGAATTAGCTTGGAGAAAAGCTAGACAACAAAACGATTATGAAATGTTTAAGCCTTACTTTCAAAAAGTCCTTGATTATGTTAAACAAATAGCGCATTTAAGATCTAAAGCTTTAAACATCCCTTTATACGATGCTTTAGTGGTGAGATACGAACCAGGCAATACGGTGGAGAATATCAAACAAGTGTTTGCTGTTTTAAAAGAAGAATTGCCGCCTTTAATCAAAAAAGTGATGCAAAAACAGTCCCAAAACGGTGCTCCTCTTCAATTATCTATGTCAATTGAAAAACAAAAAGAATTAAACAATAAAATGATGGAAAAAGCAGGCTTTAACGTTAATAAAGGTCGTTTAGACGAATCTGCGCACCCTTTTTGCGGCGGAACTGCTGATGATGTTCGTTTGACTACTCGTTATGATCAAAATAATTTTTTAGACGGTTTTATGGGCACTATGCATGAAGTAGGGCACGCTTTGTACGAACAAAATTTACCGGAAAAATATAAAAACCAACCTGTCGGCAAACCTAGAGGGTATCAATTTCACGAAAGCCAATCTTTATTGATTGAAAAACAAGTGGTTAAAACTAAAGAATTTTTAACCTATTTAGCTGATTTTTTAAAGAATGATATGCAAATGAAAGATCCTTTATTAACGGTTGATAATTTATATCAAGAAGTTAGCCGTGTGCAACCTAGTTTTATCAGAATATATTCGGACGAAGTGACTTATCCTTTACATATTATTTTACGTTTTGAATTGGAGGAGATGTTGGTTAACGATCAATTAACTTTAGACGAATTACCTCATGTTTGGAACCAAAAAATGAAAGATTATTTTGGTATCGTTCCTAATAATGTGTCTGAAGGATGCCTTCAAGATGTTCATTGGCCTTCTGGTTATTTCGGTTATTTCCCCAGTTATTTAAACGGTACTATGATTTCATCTATGTTAATGAGTAAAATTAAAAAAAATAATTCAGAAATCAAAAAAGATTTTACTAAAGGCGATTTCACCAACGTTAACCAGTATTTAAACCAAAATTTTAGAAATTTCGGTTCTTTATATCCAGCTGATGAATTATTAAAAATTTCTACTGGTGAGAATCAAATCGATCCTCACGCTTTTGTTAAATATTTAGAAGAAAAATATTTATCTAATTGATTCCGCCTTTAAAAACATAACTCTATTTATCTTAAAAAAACTCAAAATGATCGTCATTTTGAGTTTTTTTCTTTTTCATGTCATTTCAGGTTGATCATCATGTTTTTTTACTGTAATGAATATGTTTTTCATAATAATGACTTATTTGGGAAAGGAACATAGGAAAGTTGGCGATATTTTTTTCTATTTTCTTTTTTAAAGATGATTTAAATTATAATGATATTTTTAATAAAGATTCGCAAACATCAATCAACCTCATTCGATAGCAAATAAAACTTTTAAAGTTGTTGCAAAAGAAGGTTCACATACCTTCTTTTTATGTGTTTTTCAACTAAATTAACCCTTTTAATTCAAAATCTGATAAATATTATTAACTATTTAATTAAAAGTGGTTTTTACCTCTATTTTTTCAATAATCTCTTTTAATGAATTTTTAACGAATTAGTTACAAAAGTACTTGGCGTTTAGAATCTTCAACACCATCCACAAACTTTAAATTATCATATAAATATTGGCATTGCATTTCTTTTCGACATGGAATATATTGTCAAACTCAAAAAAATCCATTTAATTCTTTTTTGAGATATAGAGGATTTTGAAGTTGCAACAATTTTATAGAGTCTTTTTTTTGTCAAAAAAAATTCTCTAAGGTTTTCATTTTTAACGATCTTATTAAGTTTTATATTTGAAAAGAAATTCAATCATAAGAAAAATAATTAAATAACATATATTTACTTTATTGACGATGAAAAAGCGTTTTTTTAATGAAAAACTATTTAAAATATTTTCGTTATATGTATAATGTTAATAACTTCAATAAATTATCATTTTTTTGGAGAAAATAAATCAATTAAAAAGAGGCAAACAATGGAAGGTTTTTATGATAAAATGAAAAAATTTTTTGCAGAAATCGTAAGAGATGAATTGAAAAGAATAACAAGTATTTCTTTTGAACAAATAATGAATGTATGTTTCTTCTGTATAATATATTGGTCAAAAGTAAAGAATCCAGTTCTTTCCTTTATGGACGAATTTTCTAACAAAATAAACTTAAAGATAAACTTTCTTAATAATGTGTTTTTAAATGTTTTATTTTGTGCAATATTTATATTTTTATATTATTTTATTTATAATTTTTTTAAAAATAGAGGTAAAATTTACACAGCGTCTAAAAACATAATTTCTTTGAAAAAATTATTAAAAAAACCCACATTTGGGAAAGAAAAAATAGATACGATGTATTTTGAAAAGCCGATAGAGTTTTATTTTAAAAAAGTTTCTAAAAACGTTATTACGTCTGACGAAAAATTTAAATTGGAGTGTGCAGAATTAGAAAAACATGATCATGTTTTTTTTTCTAAATTTAGCAAAAGATTTTATAGTTATTTTAACAATTCATACACTTATCACAATAATAAATATCACTTTGTAAACGAATTTTTAAAAATTTATATGGAAAATTATCAAAAAGAAGAAATTTCGAAAACAAACGATAAACAAAATAACCTTTTGATGGAAAAATTTATAAGAAATTTTCATAAACTTGTTCATTTACATGATGATGTATTTTTTTTTCATTTAAGTGTCTTTATGGCAAATGAAAAAAGATATAAATACATTTACATAAAAGCAAGCGAAGAGTTGATGAAAAAAATTAAACAATACAACAAACAATCGGTTTATAAAACAAATTTTATAACTGAAGTTGTTGAATTAAAATGGGACACAACAAAAATTAACAAAAACTTAAAAGTTAATAATGAAATTTATAAAGTTGATTTTTCTTTACAATTGAAGCCAAAAAATAATAAAATAAGCCAACAAAGTCAACAAGAAAAGAGTCCTTTCAATCCTATTATAACGTTAACTCCAAATAAGAATAAAGAGGGTGGTCTGCAATCTGATTTTTGGGAAAGAAATGAACAATTGACTTTGATAGAAAAAGAGGCAGTAGTTTTAAAAATTAAAACGAAAGATGGCAAAGACAAAAATATAATAAAGAGTTTAGGCATTCAAGGAGAAATTAAAACGCTTTTTACAATTAAATTCAATCCTGCGAAAAAAGATGTACAAATTTATTTTGAAAAACCTTCGTCTGTCACCTTCCAAACGCCTATTTTCCAAGTTGGCAAATAAGGTTATTGATTGAAAATTGCTTCGATAAAAATAATTCAAAAGGGCGTTATTTTTTGTCTTTTGTATGATATATTTTAACTCAAATATATTATTTTTCATTAATACCATCCTTTTTTTTACGAATGACGATTTTGTTCTTTTTTGTTAGAATTTATATTAATTATAGCGCTTTTCGAACTTATCCTTCCTCCTCTCTTAATAAAATTAATCCCTTTTAAAACATCTTTTTCAAACTAATAAAAAGTTTTATTTTTGAGATATTTTTTTAAAAAATGATATAAATAGTTTATATTAATTTTTCGATTCTTTTTGAATATTTATTCAAAAATGATTCTGAGCGATATCGAAAGTTTGGTCTATCTTCTAACAATAAAATAAATATTACCACAAAAAACATCTATAATGATGGTTTTTTCTTTACTAAAAAAACAAGCAAAGAATTTGACAAATGTCAAAATATTATTATTTTTGCTATAATTGAAATATGTAAAATAAAAGAAATATTTGTTTTAATATAATTTTCATTGATAATTATTGTTAATGATCGAAAAAGGAGAATTTTTATCATGTTTGAACCTAAAAAAATAAGTAATATTTTTATTGCTGATGCGGCTAATTATTTGATTAAACGCGTTGAAGTTAACCATATGAAATTACAAAAATTATTATATTATGCTTATTGCAAACATTTAGTCAAATATAAAGAAAAATTTATTGTTGGAAAAGCGCAAGCTTGGCCTAAAGGTCCTGTTTTTAAACCCTTATATCAACATTTGAAACATTATGGTAGAGACGAAATAATCGTTAAAACAATTGAACAAGGGAATGAAAAGAAACTTAGTCCAAGTAGAAAAGCAACACTAGATTTCATAATTAATAAATATGGTTTTGTTGATGCAGGTTCTTTAATGAGACAAACGATGAGAGAAGAACCATGGCAAGATTATTACGAAGAAGCCGAATATGGACATTTTCCCAAATCTCGTTCTATTCCAGATGAATCTTTATACGAATACTTTAAAAAAGAAGAAAATTGGTATCATTTCCATAAAATTTGTCCTACTTGTTTAAAAGAGATGGATTGAGATTACTTATTCATTGTTGTAAAATTTTTTCTCAATTCTAAAAGGTTCAACCCTAAAAACATCGATATAAGTGTTTAAAATAATATAAAAAAGAAGTCTTTTATAGGATCGGGATATACAATAGAAAAAATTTAAATCACAAAAACTCTCTTTAAATTTAAAAGAGAGTTTTTTATTAGAATTATTAGAACCATATTAAACACCAAAAAAAGAGGGATTTTAAAAATCCCTCTTTTATCTTCTTTTAATATAAAAATATTTATTTTTTTTCTTCTTCTTTAACTAATTGATCTAATTCTTCTTTGTTAATGGTTTCTTGTTTTAATAAAATATCCGCTATTTTATCTAATAAAGCTTTATTTTCTTGTAGAATTTCTTGAGCTTTTTTATAAGAAGTATCGATTATTTTTTTAATTTCTATATCGACCGCTTTTTTATAAGAAAATTCAGTGTCTTGCGTTTGACCTAAAGGACTCATACCATATTTAGTCACCATTAAACGAGCTTTATTGGTCGCTGATTTGAAATCTGAAGAACAACCATTACTAATATTTTCATCGCCAAAAATCATTTCTTCGGCTGCTCTGCCGGCTAAAGAACAAATAATGTCGGCTTGAAGGCGTTTTTTAGATTGGAAAAATAATTCTTTTTCTTCCATGAATAAAACATAACCGCCTGCATGTCCTCTGGGAACAATCGTGATTTTCTGCACTTTAGGAGCATGTTTTAATTTAATTCCGATAACAGCATGACCAGCTTCATGATAAGCGGTTTCTCTTTTTTCTTCTTCGCTGTATTGGCGTGATTTTTTCGCTGGCCCCATCCAAACTCGATCAATGGCTTCTTGTAGTTCATCCATTGTGGTCCATTCTTTTTGGTTTCTCACGGTTAGAATAGAAGCTTCATTTAAAACAGACGCTAATTCCGCTCCACTCATACCAGAGGTTTGTTTGGCTAATTGGTGAAAATTAATATCTGTGGATAATTTTTTATTACGAGCGTGAACTTTTAAAATAGCTTCTCTCGCTTTAACATCTGGTAAACCAACCATAATTTTACGATCAAATCGTCCTGGTCTTAATAAAGCGGAATCTAGCATATCCGCTCTATTAGTGGCACCGATAATAATAATCCCGGCATAAGCGTTAAAACCATCCATTTCGGTTAATAATTGGTTTAGAGTTTGATCTTTCTCTTGAGAACCTTCACTAACGCCTGATCTTTTTCCCCCTAAAACATCAATTTCATCAATAAATAAGATACAAGGGGCGTTTTCTTTAACTTCTTGAAATAATTTTCTTACTCTAGAAGCGCCGACCCCTACATACATCTCTACAAATTCCGAACCATTAGCGGCGTAAAAAGGCACTCCCGCTTCGCCAGCTACGGCTTTGGCTAATAAGGTTTTACCAGTTCCTGGTGGACCGGATAATAAGACTCCTTTGGGAATCGAAGCCCCCATATCTTTGTATTTCTTAGGTCTTTTTAAAAAGTCAATTAATTCTTGGACTTCTTCTTTTTCCTCTTCGTTACCAGCGACATCTTGGAAAGTGACTAAAGATTTTTGGGCTGTAAGAGCTTTATTTTTTTTATTTAATTTTCTTTTCTCCAAAATATTAGATAAAATCCAAACCGGCCAAATAAAACCTGTTAGAGCTTGAAAAACAGTCAACATCGGCATTAAAACACCATATTGAGCATCTAGATCTTCGACTTCAAAAACACTATTATTTTTATTTAAGTCTCGTAAAGCGTCAATTCTTTTCATTTCGAAAGGATCCATAGTTTTGGCGTAATAAAATTGATTATATTTAGTTTTCACTAAAATCTTGATTTTAGGATTTTGTCTTAAAAAAGCTCTAATACCTTTGGTTTCTAAAGTTTCTTTAAAATAAACTACTTCTCCTTGTTCGATTTTATCAATAACAAAACCGATTTTCTTTTTTTCGCCTTTTTGGTTGATATCAGGCCAAATTTCTACTAAAATAATTAACATTATAGTAGTCATCGTCAAAAAAACAATTAATTTTTTTTTATGTTGTTTCCAAAAGTTGGTCATAATGATTTTAATCTCCTATTTTTATTTCTGGTTTGTATTATTAAAATCAATATAAATAAAAGAGCTATAAAGCCAAACGTAATCAACCCCACAACGAACCATAAGGAGGTTTTATTTTGTGGTTCTGTAGTTTGTTTGAAAGGAGTTTGTTGCAATGTTCTATCTGGATTATTTTTTAAAGATTGAGTGTTTAAGATCTTTTCCATATCTTGTTTATTGATAACTTCTTTGGTTAAAAGATGATCAGTTATTTTTTGTATAATCCCTAAATTATTGTTGATATTTTGTTTCGCTTGAGCGTAACATTGATCAAAGATTTTTTGTGCTTCTTTATGACCAAGATCGTGTTGATATTGATATTTTTCCTCTTGGGGAACAAAAAGACCTTTATCACTGATATTTTTTTTAAATACAAAATCTTCAATAATTCGATTGGCTTCTACTACATCTTTCGCTGATTTTTAAGAAACTCTCCCTAAAACAACTTCTTCCGCGGCTTTACCAGAAAGATGGAAAATGATTTTATCAAATATTTGTTTTTGAGTTTTAAATTCACTATATTCCCCTTGATAAGCATGATGAGAAGGATTGTTCGAAAGAGTGATAGAACTTTTATAAAATAAGTTAGGATTTTGAAGCATTTGAGTGATAATATGACCCGCTTCGTTAATCGCTACAATCTTTTTTTCTTCTTCAAAATAAGTTCTTTGGAGCGCTTGTCTACCAAATAAATGTTTATCAATACTTTCGTTTAAAGCTTTTTCAGTGATTTTAAAATTTTTCTTAATAATATATGTTTTCATTTTTTGAACTACTGTTTCTAAATCTTTAATATCTCTGGTTTCTAGTACAGCTTTATTGTTAAGATCGTCCTCTAAAACACTTTTTTGTCCATCTAGAATCTGTTTATGATCTTTAGGATTTATTTCCGCTTGATTTGTTAAAATATATTCCACATAATAATCTATTTCTTCCGGATAAAGAATTTTTTTGATTTTTTCCGCTATTTTATCTAAATCAGTCGTACTATAAGTTGAAAGAGCTGTTTTATCGGTAAAATCAGTTTGATCATCAATTCTTCCGTAAGTTAATTCATCTTTGTGAGAAAGAACTAATCTATGATTATAATTATCCATAATAAAAGCTACTGTATCTTCTTTTAATTTTTGTTGAATCAAATTATAACCCACTTCTTTCACTACTTTAGCGATGGTAGCACCACTAAAATCAGTTGATTTATCCGCTAATTTGCTATAATCAATACCCTCTTCTAATTGATTTGTTTTTTTATATTTTTTTAAAAATAAATGATATAACTTAATTTTAGTTTTTGTATCAGGTAGACCCACATAGATCTTACGATCCAAACGACCAGGTCTAGTGAGTGCTTCATCTAAAAGATCATCTTTATTAGTCGCTCCGATCACTACCACATCATCATTAGATTTCATCCCATCTATTAAGGTTAATAAAGTATTAACCATTTTATTGTGATCAATACCAGAAGCTTGAGAATCGCTAGTTCTTTTAGTTCCGATAGTATCAATCTCATCAATAAAGATAATACAACCTTTTTTACTTTCTTTCGCTAATTTATCAGCTTCTTTAAATTTTTTTTGAAGCAGTTCGTGACCTGCTCCGACATATTGTTTCACAAATTCAGGTCCATCAGCGATAATATAAGGCACGCCTGATTCATGAGCCAAAGCTTCTAATAAGATCGTTTTACCAGTTCCTGGCGGACCATACAATAAAGCTCCTTTAGGGGCTTTCATACCGAAATCTTTATATAACGCTTTATTGTTGAAATAATCTGCTATTTCTTTTAGTTCGTCTTTTGCTTCATCTAAACCAGCGATATCATCAAAAGTGGTAACTTTATGACCAGGATCAGTTTTTGGTCCATTCATTAAAGTGATAACATCGCTACCACCTTTTTTACCTTTAAAAAGATAAATTTTATTAACCTCTTGAGTTTGGTTAATTAATTCCCGATAATCTTGAATATTATCTTCTCTTGTTCCCCCTTCAAAATAAACTAATAAAGGTGCTGGATTACTTAAAAGATTTCTATTATAATCAACAGCTTTATCAAAAGTAACTGTATTATTTGTCATACTTTTAGAGTTATAATAAACTTTATTATTTTGAGGATTTTCTAAAAGGAAACTTGTTCCTTCGTTTGATTCTTGTAGTTGTTCTAAAATCTGAGGATAATAATCTACTTTATTTGCTGAATCTCTTACCACTTTATATTCGGCTGTTTCAACAGCTCCATACAATAAGAAAGGTTGAGACATTATCGCTAAGATTAACAAACTAATAACTATTACAAAATGAAAGTTATTTTTTATTTTGGACATAAGTTGTTGTTCTTCTTTCTTATAATTTAAGGTTTTTTATTTCCAAATTCGTCATATGTGATAGTTTCTTTTAGATTTCCGTAAATATCATATTCTTTATCCCAAGACGAATCCCAATTAACTTCAGGTTTTCCGTCATAATCTTCCCCTTGGTAATATCTACTTTGAATTTGATTGTTGTTGATATCATATTCTTTATCCCAAGTATCATCATTGTCCCAATCCACCATCAGTTTTCCATCTTTATCTTCCCCTTGATAGCGTCTACTTTGAATTGTATTTCCGTTAACATCATATTTTTTATTCCAAGTATCATCATTGTCCCAATCCACTATCGGTTTTCCATCTTGATCTACCCCTTTATAATATCTGTTTTTTGTTTTATTCTTGTCTCTATCTGTTTCATAGTCCCAAGTGTTTCCTGATTTCCAATCAACTATAGGGTTGCCATCATCATCTACCCCTTGGTACCCTCTACATTGATATTTTTTCCCTTCGTTATCTATTGGAGTTATTGTTAGATCGAAAGTGTTACCATTAGTCCAATCAACTATAAGGTTTTCTTGTTCGTCTTTTTCTTCTTGGTAATGTATATTTTTTAATGTGATTCCCTCTCCTTGAACAAAAACCCATTCTTGATCCCAAGTGTCAGATGATTTCCAATCAACTATAAGATTGTTTTCGCCATCTACTCCTTTAAATCTTCTACTTTTTATTTCGTCTCCATCATCATCATATTCTTTATCCCAAGTGTTAGGCGATTTACAATCAACTATCAGGTCGCCTTCGCCATTTATCCCTAGATAACCTCTACTTTGAGTTGGTTTGTTGGCATCATTATATACTTTATCCCAAGTATTAAGTGATTTCCAATTAACTATATGTTCAACAACGCCACCATCTAACCTTTGATATTGATAAACTATACTTTTTGTTGTATTACCCTTGTCATCATTTTCTTTATCCCAAGTATTAGGCGATTCCCAATCAACTACAGGGTTGTCTTGTCCATTTGCCTCTTGATAACCTCTACTTTGAATTTTAATTTTATCTTCTTCGATCAAATGATATGATCGTTCCCAAGTATCAGACGATTTCCAATCAACTATCGGTTGTCCATCTTTTATCCCTTTATACCTTCTACTTGTAATCGGCATTTTTTCATTATTATATTCTTTATCCCAAGTATTAGAGGAATTCCATTTCACTATAGGGCGACCTTGTTCATCTACCTCTTGATAACCTCTTTTTTTAATTATTTTCCCATTTTCTGTCGTTTCTACAGTAAAACAATCTAATAATTTTGTTTTTAATTTGTTTTCTAATTCATTTGGTTGATAATTAGGTTGTTTTTTCAATTCTTTTAAAATTTCTTCTTTTAACTTTTCATCTGTTAAATGCTCAGAAGGAATGTCTTTAGCTTCTCGTTGTGCTTTAAATTTGTGCAAAACTTGTTCAACTAAAGTATTTTGTTTTTCTGTTTTTTTATCTTGGACTAATTTTTGACCCACTAAGGTTAATTGGTTTGAAGAAGAATCAGGTTCCTGTAGTATTTTTTTGTAAATTTTATCTTTGAAAATTTCATCACTTACTTCTTGTTCTGTTATGTTTTGTTGAGCTCGAAATTGTTGAGCATTATGCAAAGCTTCTAAGAATCTGTCGTTAGTCGGAGTATAATCGTCATTAACTGTATATGTTAAAGTTACTGAACCCGTGTATTTATCACTGTTTTGTCTAGCTTTAACTGTAACTGTTCTATTGTTTGCGTCTTCGTTGTTAACTGTAACTGTTACTTCGCTCATGTTAAGAGTTGGATATTTAGTGTGAACTGCTGATGCTGCAGATGTTCTATTGTCTAATACAGTGTTTTGTTTTCCTAAACCAGAGTTTACTACTGAGTTAACGTTTACTTTTGTAACTGGAACTGTATATGAAACAGTTTGTTTACCTGTGTAATTAACGCTGTCTGATTTAGCTGTAACTTCAACTTGTTTTTTAGTTGTGTCAACTGCTACATTCAATTGTTCCCATTTAGCGTTTGTGTTAGCTGCTTGAACTGCTTCTGTAACTGCTGCTACTGTGTTAGTAGCTTGTTCGCCTAAAGTATTGTTTACTACTTCGCTAACGTTTACTTTAGTAACTGAAACTGTATATGAAACAGT
>NZ_JABUOH010000064.1 GCF_013391955.1 Candidatus Phytoplasma pruni | reverse complement strand
AAAAAAAAAAAAGATATTTGTTATGTTGATAATTCGCCTATATTAAATTAAAAACTAATACAGATAAATTATTTTTTTATACCTTTATAATTGGAGGAAATAAATATATCCTTCGATATATTTACCATTCGTTTAATTCTTAATTTTTATATGATTGGAGGCCCTGAACGGATTTGAACCGATGATCAAGCTTTTGCAGAGCCACGCCTTACCACTTGGCTACAGGGCCATTTGTGCTTCAACAAAATAAATAACTATTATAAATAATAGCTATTTATTTGGTCATTAATTTTTCAATGTCATCTATTTCTTTAGGAATATTGTGAGTTAAATTAACATTACCGTTGGAACTAACTAAAACATCGTCTTCAATACGGATGCCTAAATTTAATTCTGGTAAGTATAAACCTGGTTCAATGGTGATAATACTATTTTCCTTAATAGGTTCAAAAGTATTACCTACATCATGAACTTCTAAGCCTAAATAATGGCCTAAACCGTGATAACAATATTTATCAATAGATTCGTCTTTTTTTAAAAAGCCTAATTCGCTTAACCCATCGCTTAAAATTTGTTTACCATATTGATTCATTTCAGCAAAAGTATGTCCTGGTTTGATCCATTCAATAGTTTTTTTATTCGCTTTTAAAACAATTTCATAAATTTGTTTTTGTTGAAGGGTGAATTTTCCACTAGCAGGGAAACAACGAGAAACATCAGAAGTATAATTTTGATAACGAACTCCGCAATCTATCAAAACTAAATCATTCGCCCCAAGAAGACTCTTTTTTTGGTTATAATGCAAAATAGTCGCATTATTGCCAGAAGCCACAATAGTGTGAAAAGAGTTGGTTGCGCCATGACTTTCTAAAACATAATGATAAAAAGCCGAAATTTCGTATTCATATAAACCTGGTTGCATTTTTTGCGCTATTCCTTCTAAAGCTGTTTTATTTAAAGCAATAGCTTGTTGAATTAAAGCGATTTCTTCTGGTTGTTTAGTGATTCTTAAATCTGCTACCAAATGACAATGATCCTTTATTCTTAAAAAAGGATAATTTGTTTGGATTAAATTAGCCATTTTTAAAGATACAGAAAGATTGTCTTTTAATTTAAATTTGGATAAATCTAAATAAATATTTTCCATATAACCAAATTTACTAATTTTCACAGTATTTAATAAAGAAAATACAAACGTTTCCAAAAGGTTAATGTCTAAACAATTCTTAACAGGAATAGAACTTATTTCCGCAGCTTTGGCGAAACTTAATGTTTCTCCATCCCATAATTTTTTCACAGGATCTACTGGATCTAAAAACAAAAAAGCTTCTTCTTTTTGTGCTTTTTTAACCATCAATAAAACTACATTTTTCTGTTCTATGCCAGTTAAATAATAAAAATTTTTATTAACTTCAAATTCCGCCGTAGTGGAAAGTTCTTCGTTAAACTGATGTTGATCAGAAAAAAACAATACTAGACTATTATTCTCAATTTTTTTAAGCAATGATTGACGATTTTTTTGATAAAATACAGACATTTTTTAAATCCAACTTTTTTATTTTTTTTCTCTTTGGATAGTGTGTTTACGTTCAGACGGACAATATTTATTAAATTCTAAACGTCCTGGATGTTGTTTTTTATTTTTGTAAGTGTAATAATGCTCTCTACCGCAATCTGTACAAACTAATTTTACTAATTCACTCATTTTTATACCCTCTAAACTTCTTATATTATTAACTCATTAAAAATAATCCTCAATAATAAGGACCATAAAAACTCATGAAAAAGTTTTTATTAAATAATAAATTATTATTTATTATTGAGAATTATTTCAGTAGAAGAATAATATTTTTTTAATAAATAAAAAAAATAGCCTTTATAAAAACAACTATTTCTTTGATAAAACGACATTAAAATAAAAATTTAATTTAATGGAAAAGATTATTTTTTCAATAAAAAAGGTTTGATAGTGTTATTTTCTAAAACTTCAGGATAATTATAAATAACTTCTCTCATTCTTTTAAATAAAACATAAATAAGTCCATTGTCAAAATCAATACGAGTAACAACTCCTATTTCTTTTTCGTTTTCAACTTTTACTCTTTCACCGATGAGATGATTATCATTATTATGTAAAGCCATATATCTACCAATTTATCCTTCTTTCGATAACTTTATGTTAAAGAATTATAAAGAAAAAACAAAATATTTTATATAATTATTTTTTAAATATTTCTTTAAATTTTTTATTTACTTTGAAAACAGGAACATCTTGTGCAGGCACAGTTAAAACTTGTTCACTTTTAGGAACTTTACATTTTCTTTCCTTACGGTGTTTTAATTGAACAGTTCCTAATCCTGGAAGAATTACTTTTTCATTTTTATGTAACCCTTCTTCAACTGTTTCGTTTAAAGATAGTAAAAATTTTTCTACTTCTTTTTTAGTAACGCCCAATTTGTCGGACATTGCATTTAATAAATCTGATTTGGTCAATGTTAATCTCCTTTAATTCTATTTTGTCTTTTATATTTGCAAATCTACTTGTATTTTAACAAAAAAATCTTTTATCAACTACAAAAAATAACATGGATTCATTTATTTTCAAAAGTGAAAATCTTGTTTATGTTTATAATAATTTATTTTTTTTCAAAAACAACATGAATCTAACTTGATTTTAACACACAATTACTCTTTATTAACACAAAATCATTTATTTTTGTTTTATTTTGTCTCTAATATCTTAGATAAGATATTTTCTAGGGGTTTTTTTTCAAAAACCACTTGATAAGCGCTTTGGATGATAGGTAAAGCGATGTTTTTCTCTATAGATAATTCATAAAAAACTTTTAAATTGTTAACTCCTTCAATAGTTTGAAAAGAATTAGCATAAATATCGTTTAAATCCATCCCTAAACGGATTTTTTTACCCGCTTGGTAATTACGTGAATTTTCGTTAAAAGCGGTCACGATAAAATCGCCTAAACCCGAAAGACCTAAAACAATGTCAGTTTTCATTTCTAAAGCTTCTAACACTTTTTTCATTTCTGTAATGCCTAAGCTGATAAAAGCCGCTTTAGCGTTAGTTTGAAAATCATCATTATCTACAATACCACTTACCAAAGATAAAGCGTTTTTAAAAGCACTACATAATTCCGATCCCATAACATCATCAGAAGGATTGATCTTCAAATAACGAGGATTAGAAAACATTTCCACTATTTCTTCGCTAAAAGCTTTATCATCAGAAGCAGACAATAAAAAAGTTATTTGCCTTAAAATGACTTCTTCCGCATGTGAAGGACCTAATAAAGAAGCATAATTTTGCAATTTATCAGGAGCTATTTCCTCTTTAGTAATTTGAAAAATCATTTTATTACTCTTAGTTTCAATCCCTTTAGATGCATTAATAAAGCTTTTGGGGGATTTTAAAAGAGGATTAATTTGTTGTAAAAAAGTTCTCATTTTTTGAGCAGGGATGCATAAAACAATGATATCTGCAAAATTCAAAGCTTTTTCTAAATCATTAGTAGCAACAATCTTTTGCAAAGATAAATCAAAAATAGGATGTTGTTGGTTGTTAATTTTATTAATATATGTTTCGTTATTATCATATATTAAGACTTGATGTTGGTTGTCGGTCAGAACTTGTCCTAAAGTAGAACCCCAAGCTCCACCGCCCATAATAGTGATTTTTTTCATAACAAATCCATTTCTTTCTTTTTAAAAATCATTTTAATCGGTAATCCTCTTAATTCTAAGTGTAATCTCAATTGGTTGTTTAAATATCTTTTATAAGAAAAATGAATATAATCAGGATTATTCACTAAACAAATGAATTCTGGCGGTTTAGTCGCTGTTTGTTTCAGAAAATAAAATTTAGCCTTTCCGCCTTTAAATAAAGCAGGTGGATTCATTTGAGTCGCTTCATGCAAAATATCGTTCAAAAGGGTCGCGCTAAAAGATTGGTGATAATTATAAAAGATTTCTTCTAAAACAGGGAAAAAAGTATGAATTCTTTTTTTATTAAAAGCTGAGACATACACGATAGGAACATGATCAAAAAATTTAAATTCATTTTTGATTTTTTCATCAAATTTTTTCATATCTTTATCAGTATTTTCCACTAAATCCCATTTATTCACTACAATCATACATGGTTTAGCATAGTTAAAAATCATAGCCGCAATATTACGGTCTTGATCAGAAATTTCTTGACTAGCATCCAGAACAAAACAAACAATATCGCTTCTTTCCAGAGCACTTAAAGCTCTTAAAGAACTGTATTTTTCTTGTTTTTCATAAATTTTGCCTCTTTTTCTTAAACCAGCAGTATCCACGATATGATACGTTTTACCGTCTTTTTGAAAAACAGTGTCCACAGCGTCTGTAGTGGTGCCAGGAACATCAGAAACAATCATTCTTTCTTGTGCTAATAAAGCGTTAGTTAAGGTGGATTTTCCTACATTAGGTCGCCCTATTAAAGAAAACCTTAATTCTTCATCATTAATTTTGACATCTGTTTTGCGAGGATGATGAGCGATTACTTTGTCTAATAATTCACCAATACCAATCCCATGATGAGTACTAATTCCCACTACTTCATCAAAACCTAAAGAATAAAAATCATACACATTTTCAATAAAATTAATATTATCGATTTTATTGACTGCTACGATAATAGGAATATTTTTTTTATAAAGCAGTTTAGCGATATCTAAATCTTCTTGAATTAATCTCGTATGACCGTCGGTAACAAAAATAATCAAATGAGCTTCATTAATGGCCAATTCTGCTTGATGTTTAATTTGTTCTTTAATAGAGACATTTTCAATTTCAATTCCTCCAGTATCAATCAAAGAAAAACTTTGGTTTAACCAGGTAGCTTTAGAATAAATACGATCTTTGGTCGTCCCTGCTTTTTCATAAACAATCGAGATTCTTTCGTTTAAAATACGATTGAATAAACTCGATTTACCTACATTAGGACGCCCTATAATAACTACTTTAAAATTCATAATTTTTCCATTATTTTAACTTCTATAAATCGCACCACTTCATCAATAGACATATCAGTCGTATCTAATAATAAAGCATCTTCGGCTTTTTTTAGAGGAGCTAATTCTCTTTCTATATCTTGTTTATCTCTCGCTTCAATACTTTCCACAATACTTTCTAAAGAAATATTTTTTTGTTTTTTAGCGAATAATTCTTTTTGTTTTCTAAGAGCTCTCATTTGCGCAGAAGCTGTTAAAAAAATTTTTAAATTAGCTTTAGGCATCACAACGGTGCCGATGTCTCTTCCGTCCATAATAATAAAAGGATGTTCTTGGATTAAGTTTTGTTGTAAATTAAAAATTTTATTTCTCACTACGGCTAAAGAAGAAATGAAAGAAATTTCTTTTTCTATTTCTTTATCTTTTAAAAGAGCCGTTAAATCTTCATTATTCAAATAAAAGATATTATCAGCTAATTTAATATGAGCTTCTTCTAACCTTTGAACTAAGATTTTTTGGTCTTCTGGAGTTTTATAAGGTATTTTATTCTTTAAAACATAATAAGTCAAAATACGGAATAAAATACCTGTATTTAAATAAAACCATCCTAATGTATCGGATAATAATTGACTGATAGTACTTTTACCTGAACCAGCTGGTCCATCAATAGCTAATTTAAAACTTAACATATTATAACATTCTCCGCGTTTTTTTGATTCTCTTTCTTTGAGTTGATGAATTGTGGAAATCTTCGTCCCATATGATATTGAGATATCTTTCTTTTTTTATTTCAAAGTTTATTCTTAAAATTATTTGCTTGTGTCTCGAGAGACATATTGCCCTGTTTCTGTATTCACAATAATGGTTTCGTCTTGAGCGATAAAAATAGGCACTTTAACCGTTAAACCTGTTTCTAAAACAGCGTCTTTATAGGCAGTGGTTTTTTTAGTATCACCAGCCACTCCAGGATCGGTTTGAACCACTTTTAAAGAGATTTTATCTGGCAAAGAAACGCCTAAAATTTCTTTCTCATCACAAAAAACCACTTCTACCACCATTTCTTCAGCTAAATATTTAACTGCGTCTTTTAGTGTTTTTTGGGGTATTTCCACTTGTTCATAAGTTGTCTCATCAATAAAAACGTATTTTTCATCATAAATATAAGAAAATTTTAATTTTCTTTTATCAATTAACGCTGTTTCTACTTTGATGCCAGAATTAAAAGTATGTTCGATAATTCCGCCAGTTCTTAAGTTTTTAAGCTTACTACGTACAAAAGCCGCCCCTTTGCCTGGTTTAACATGTAAAAACTCAATAACTTGGTAAATATGGTTATTTAGTTTAATGGTTTGGCCTGTTTTAAAATCATTTGTACTAATCATTAGTTGGATTCCTTTTTTAAAAATTTTTCAATTATCTTAATAGCTTGATTTTCTAAATCATCTGATAAAGCATCTATCACAAATAAAGGTTTTATTTGGTTTTTAAACCATGTTTTTTGCCTTTTAGCGTATTTAAAAGTTTTGGAAATAATTAAGCGTTTAGCTTCTTCTAAAGTTATTTGACCTTCTAAAAATAACTTTATTTCCCGATATCCGATAATATTGAAATTAGCTTGAGGATAATCTTTGGTTAAAGTTTCGACTTCTTGGATAAAACCTTTTGCTAACATCTGTTCTAACCTTAAAATGATTCTTTGTTTTAAAATTTTGCGATCGATATCTAAGTAAATCACTAAAAAATCAAAAAGAGGCGTGTTTTTGCCTTGTTTATCAGATCTTAATTTGCTTTGGTTTAAATGTTGATAAGCGCTGATAATACGGTGAGGATTCTTCTCATCTAAAACCAAATGAGGATCTTTTTCTTTCACTACTTGAAGTAGTTCCTCAATATCAGCCTTTTCATCTAAATAATTGTTAGGCAAAGCTTTTCCTTCAAATTCATAATCAAACAGAGCAGCTTTAATATATAAACCACTTCCGCCCACTAAAAAAGGGACATCAATTTGAGGAATAATTTTTCTGACATCTTTTTGAAAGTCATAAATATTATAACAATCTTTAGGCGAAATAATGTTTAACAAATGATGTTTAATGTTATTTTGTTCTTCTAACGTGATTTTAGCTGAACCAATATCAAATTTTTGATAAATTTGTACTGAATCAGCGTTAATTATTTCACCTTGAAAATGTTGAGCTAATTTGATCGAAAGAGCGGTCTTTCCTGATGTGGTCGGACCAGCAATAACTATAATTTTTTTCACATTCTTTTCTAATTTCTTTCAGATTGAGACCTAAATAGGCGATAATTAATTTATTCGCTATATTTAATTTTAGTAATTTTTCTCTCTTTGCCGAAGGTCAATAAAACACCATTTAATTGTCTTTTTCCTTCAGCGTTTTTTTGTTTCATTTTGTTTTTCGTATTTAAAAAATTATTAATAATAATGTTTTTATCTTGACCAATAACGCCATCTAAAGGGCCTGTCATGCCTACATCAGATATATAAAGCGTTTTTTTGGGCAAAATGCGATCATCGTTAGTTTGGACGTGAGTATGAGTTCCCACTACAGCATCGATTCTTCCGTCAAAATAATGAGCTAAAGCGATTTTCTCACTAGTCGCTTGAGCATGAAAATCCAATAAAGAATAATCATATTGGTCGCGATATTCATGTAAAATTTTATCTACTTCAGTAAAAGGGGAAGATAAAGAGTCGTTATTCATAAAAACTCTTCCTAAAGCGTTCATCACCAATATCTTTTTATTTTGATATTTAACGATTTTATGACCACTTCCCACTTTCTTACTTTCGTCATTAACCGGACGAATAACGTTAGAATGATCAATAAAATTTTCTAAAGAATCATGTTTCCAAGTATGGTTCCCCATAGTCATTAAATTAACTCCCGAAAGAGTTAAATTTTGGTAATTTTCGTAATTTAACCCTTGTCCTTCGGCTACGTTTTCGGCGTTAGCGATGACCATGTCGGCATTATATTTTTTTTTCAATAGGTTGATTTTTTCCATTAAATAATCAACACCTGATTTGCCACAAATATCTCCGACAAAAAGAATGTTCATCGTTTGCTCCTTTATTTTATTTTTCCTCATTGATTGAATTAATATAATTAACCCAATAATCATTTAAAATAACTTTTTTTAACTATTAACGTCAAAAGTTTCGGTCACTCTAAATTCTCTAATAACTGTTATTTTAATGCTTCCGTTGTAATTGATGTTTTTTTTAATTTGGTTTTTAATTTGTTCGGCTATCAAAAAAGTTGCTAAATCATCAATATCTTCTGGTTTAACAATTACTCTTATTTCTCTACCTGATCTAATAGCGTAAGATTTCTCAACTCCTTTAATGTTATCGGCTATTTCTTCTAATTGAGTTATCCTTTGGATATAATTTTCGATTGATTCTCTACGTGCTCCAGGGCGAGAAGAACTAATTGCATCAGCAATAGCCACTAAAACAGCTATAACAGTTTTTGGTTCTTCGTCTTCGTGATGAGATGCTATAGCATCTATTACTTCTTCGGGTTCTTGAAATTTAGTCGCTAAATCCACACCAATTTTAACATGACTGCCTTCTATTTCGTAATCTAGGGCTTTTCCTATATCATGTAAAAGACCGGCTCTTTTGGCAATACTTTCGTTTTCACCTATTTCAGCGGCTAATTTACCAGCTATAAAAGCTACTTCCACAGAATGTCTTAAAACATTTTGTCCATAACTAGTTCGAAAATTTAATTTACCCAATAATTGGATTAAATCGTTGTGAATAAAACCTACTTTAGTTTCTAAAACGGCTTCTTCACCTATTTCTTGGATAAAATTATCTACTTCAGAATTCATTTTATTAAAGGTTTTTTCAATACTAGCTGGAGTGATGCGACCATCTACAATTAAACTTTCTAAAGTTCTTCGGGCTATTTCTCTTCTGATAGAATCAAAAGAACTTAAAATAACTGTGTTAGGAACGTCATCTATAATTAGATCAACTCCGGTGATGATTTCAAAAGCTTTAATATTTCTTCCTTCTTTACCGATAATACGACCTTTTAAATCATTATTTTCAAAATAAATGATATCTACGTTATGTTCGGAAGAAATATCTCGGGATAAAGTTTGCATCGTGGAAACTAATAAATTAGTGGCTTGTTTTTTAACTTTAAATTTCAACTCTTCTTCTTTTTCTTTAACTAAAAACATCATATCTTGGGCAACTAATGCTCTTGCCTCTTCCATTAAAATGTCTTGCGCTTTAGCTTGAGTTAAAGAAGCTATTTCTTCTAATTTTGATTGTTGTTGGTTAATAATTTGTTGGATCTTGCTTTGAAGGTGTTCAATTTCTTTTTTTTGTTTATTGATATTGTGTTCTTTAAAAAACAATAATTCCTCTTTCTCATTTAAATATTTAGTTCGAGAAGCCAATAAGTCTTCTTTATAAATTATTTTTTCCTCTAAATTAACGATTATTTTTCTTCTTTGGTTTAAATCATATTCTGTTTCTTTTTTTAATAAATAAATTTCTTTTTTAGCTTCTGATAAGAGATCTTGGGCTAATATTTGAGAATTTATTATTTTATCTTTGATTTTTTTATTGGTGTTTTGAAGCATTTTTTGAATTTTAAACCGATAATGAAAAAAATAATAATAAACTCCCGCAGTTAATAAGATTAAGAGCAGAACAACCAAAGCAAGGAACCATAAATTTGTTCCTGTTAACATTTTAATTGTATGCCTTCCCTTTTTTACATATGTGTGTTTTTTTTATTTTTATTCTTGAAAGAACACGATTCAAATTAAGTTATTAATGAAAATAATTTTTTTTATCAAACAAAAATAACTTATCCTTATTATAAACCATTCTTTGGAATTAAAAAAACATTTATTTATTTTTTAAATAAATTTCTTTTAAAAATTAATTTATCTTTTTTTATCTTAATTCTAAATTAGGATTGTAAAAAAAATATTATACCATAAAACAACATTATTGTAAAGGCCGAAAGTCCTATAAATACGATAAAAGGGTAGAATGTTTTTTCACTCTTTGCCCGGAATTCTTTGTTATGATGCGGATATATAAAAAATAAACAAATTAAAAAAATTTTAATTTGTTTATGATTGTCCTAAAGAAGGTCTCCAATTCAAAAGTTATTGTCCAATTTTTAAAAATAAATTCTTGTTTTTATCCATACTCTGAGATAATTTATTGCTTTTGTGTGCAAGAGATGTTTTATGCAAAGGTTCTTTTTTAGCTTCTACTATATTAGTTTTAGATGGTTTGGATGGGTTCAATATTTTTTGTTTCATTTGGTCTAATACATTTTGACCTAAAGCGATTGTTTTATCTTGTATTTTATGAAATAGTGGTGAATTTTGGAATTTATCCAATAAGTCTGCACTAGAGTCTGTTTTAATTTTACCTTCTGGCGTGGTTGGGGAATATTTTGGAGGCGTTAAATCAGAACTTTCTGTCATCTGTTCTTCTGTTTCTATGCTTAAAGGTGTATTTTCGGAAACTATTTCTTCTGTGTTTGCTTCTTCGGTTGTAGTTTCTTCCGCAGCAAAAGCGTTGATATAAAGGACTGAAAAAACAACCATTAAAATCGCTATTATCGAAAGCGACCCAATGATTAATTTTTTAGAATTAAATTTGTTTGTCAATTTTTTTAGTTAAAACTCCTCTTTTTTGGGATTATTTATTTTTTTAATGTTTTTAAGGTTTAATTTTAAGTTTTTAAGGTTTAATTGTTAATTTATGTTTAAGTTGGAAAGTTTATAAAATTGTAAAAATTTTTACAAATATTTAAAATTTAACTATCCTTTAATATTATATATTAACATTTGACTTATAGAAATAAGAAAAATGACTTTATTATCTTTTGGTTTATAATATTTTTTGCCCTATAAAAGGTTTAATTAGTGGTTTTATCTAAATAAGATTGAAACACCGGAGTGAAGTTCTTTCTTCTTGTTTTGAATTTTTCTTTTGAGCTTTTATTTTGAACTTTTTAGCAAAAAGGCCTTTGATCTTATCAAAAAAACGTATAATGGAGTTATATCGGATAGAAAGTGAAAAAAATTATGAAGAAAAACAATTTATGGCTTAAGATAAAAAAGCCGAAAAACATCAAAATAACCGCTTTTATTGTAATAGTGATAATTTTATCTGTTTTTTCTTTTTTTAGCGTTTATAAGTGGTTTAAAAGCTTTCAAAAGACAACTCCTGTCCTTAATTCTGTTCCAGAAAAGACTTCCCAAACGATAAACAACAATAATATCTCCCAAGATGATAAACAAATATATGTCGATACCGCCCCCCTCCAAAAAGAATACAACTTGGGCAAATCAACGATCACCTCGCTCAACTGGTCTCCGAAAATGACCCCATCAACAGAAAATACATCAAAGTCGCCTCCTACGCCCCCAATAGTTCCATCGACTACATCTACGACTGTGACCTCATCGTCGACAAACCGACAAAAACCACGACAGCTCCCGCAACACTTTCCGACATTAACCCCAGACCCTATCT
>NZ_JABUOH010000063.1 GCF_013391955.1 Candidatus Phytoplasma pruni | reverse complement strand
GTTGATTTATTTTTTCGAGAGTTCAATTTTTGTCCTCAGTTCACTTTCAGAAAAATTATCTTTTTAACTAACTGTTTTAAAACCAATGGTTCAGTTAGTTAGCGTGGGAAAACCCACTATATATCATCATCAAAATAAATATTTTTTCAGCAAATTAATGCTTTTTTCTTGACTTTAATTCATTTTTATTGTAAAATAATCATGAAAACAAGATGATATATTTTAATTTTTCATAAAAAAATATTTATAAATTATAAGAAAGAAAAATTTAAAAAAATTAATTTTTAATAATATTTTAAAAATAAAAAAAAGAGGCACATTACACATGTTCACAATGAGATCAATCTTGTCTAAAGCTGAACAAAACGAAGAGATTTTAGCCGAAGCCATTGGTAAGAAAAAGGTTAATTATCAAACCGCTTCACTAAAAAGCGTTATCGGTAAAAGTTTTATTTTTATCGCTTTATTCGTTGTTTCAGTTTTATCAGTTCGTTTATTAAAACAATTACCAATAATGGAAAAGGCTTTGAATGAGTTCCATACATCCATCGGAAATAGTCAGAAACAAAGTGAGGCTGAAAAAGGAGCTGCAAACAATAATTCTCCTGTTAAAACAGAAACAACAGGACCTACATACGATTTGACTAAAGATAAATTAACCTTTATCATGTCTGGTTTGTTATTGTCTGCTGTAGTAAGTTTATTAGTTTTAATTCTTATCCCTTCCATCAGTGCTTTTACTTCTCACTATTTAGTTGTTAATGCCGGTTTATTTATTGGATTATTGCTAAATATTTTCAAAGATGAAAAAACAAATAACTTAGTGTTAGTAATTTCTGCAATTTTCTTTGCTATCATTTTATTCGTTTATAGCGTAACTATGTTACTTTATTATCAACGTTTTCACTCTAAAAAAAGAACAGCTAACAAAGGCGTTTTTAATAAAATAGGCTTTATTTTTTGGAACTACGCTTTAATTACTGTTTTATTCACAGGAATAATGATGCTTTCTATCATAATATTTAAACCCTATCACATAGGTTGGAACGAAATCAAAGAATATTTTCACCCTCTTTGGATTTTAGGTTACTTATTAGTTAGTGCTTTTTTCATCGCTCCTTATAGTGTTTATATGTCTGGTACTTTAATCATATTAGACGAAATTATAGAAAGAAAAATCAACAAAAAATACGAAATGCTTTTAGGTTTCTCTTTATTTTTCGTATTCATTTGGGCTTTTATAGCGTTTTTTGTTGATACAATGAAAAAATTCTCTGACAAATAATATACGGATGAATAGAGACTATCAATGATTGATAGTCTTTTTTTTGCCCTTTTATCTAACTAATATATTAAAAAAACCATCATTAGATGGTTTTTTTAATAACTCAATAAGTTCACCTTATTTATAAATTTTTTTCAAAGGGATGATTTCGTTAAAATTCGCTAAATTATCAGGTTGATGGTCGATATTAAAATAACCTTGTCTCACGAATTGAATTGGTTCATGATTTTGTTCTAATTTTAAAGATCCTTCTATCAAAACCTCTTTTTTAACCCAAGAATGATGATTAAAATCAGCACTTAAATTTAAAGGATTAGGGTTTTCACTATTGAAAAGCGGTTCATAAAAATTAAAAAGACCTTTTTGGGCGGTGGACTTTTCTACAAAATGAATAGTTCCGTTCGGTTTTCTTTCGTTAAAACCGCTGCCGCTTTTTGTTTGAGGATCGTATGTGGCTAAAACTTCAATAATTTCGCCTTTTTCATCTCTAATAACATCATAAGCTTTAATGAAATAAAAATGCAACAACCTCACTTCTCCGTTTAAAAATAATTTTTTGGATTTTTTGTTTAATTTAGTTAATTGAAAATCATTTTTTTCTATATAAATATGTTTAGAAAAAGCCATTTTTCTGGAACCAAAACTTAAATCTTCATGGAAAGGCACTTCGTTATATTCTATTTGGTGATCAGGATAATTAGTAATAGTCACTTTTAAAGGCTCTACCACAACCATCGCTTTTTTGGCTTTTTTTTGCAGATCATCTCTTAAACAAGAATCTAGCATGTTTTTATCGATATGAGTGTTATTTTTGGAAAGACCTATTTCTAAAATAAATCTTTTAATAGCTTCCGGTGTATAACCTCTTTTTTTAACCCCTTTTAAGGTCGGCATTCTGGGATCATCCCATCCTTGCACTAATTGAGAATCTACTAAAAATTTTAAATTTCTTTTGCTTAAAAAAGTTTGAGTAATATTGAGACGCCCGAATTCTATTTGTTTAGGGGTGTTTTTCATTTCTGTTTCTTTAATAATCCAATCATATAAAGGGCGATGATCTTCAAATTCTAAAGAACATAAAGAATGAGTTATTCCTTCAATAGCGTCCTCTAAAGGGTGAGCAAAATCATAAGCAGGGAAAATGTAATAATGTTTCTTTTTCAGAGTATAAGCGTCTAAAATACGATATAAAACAGGGTCACGAAGATTCATGTTAGGACTAGCCATATCAATTTTAGCTCTTAAAACTTTTTCACCGTCTTTAAAAACTCCTTGTTTCATTTGTTGAAATAATTCTAAATTTTCCTCAATAGTGCGATTGCGATAAGGAGAATTTTTACCAGGTTGTTTCAAATCGCCTCTATATTCTTTCAATTGCTCCATAGTCAAATCATCCACAAAAGCTTTACCTTTTTTAATTAATAAAATCGCTTTTTCTTCGATAATATCAAAATAATCAGAAGCATAAAAAATTTGGTCCGGCTCATAACCTAACCATTTGATATCTTCTAAAATAGCGTCCACATAAATTTGATTTTCTTTAGAAGGGTTGGTATCATCATACCTTAAATAAGTCTTTCCTTGGAAAAATTTAGCCAATTCAAAGTTAATAATAATAGCTCTTGCGTGTCCTAAATGCAGAAAACCATTTGGTTCAGGCGGAAATCGAGTAATTATTTCTTTATATTTTTTTTCGTCTAAATCTTTTTGCATAATAGTTTTAATAAAATTAGATTCTTGAAACATTACTAATACCTCGATTAAATTATAAATTTTAAATTAAAATTCTCAAAAAAGCTTCTAAAACTGCTTTTGGTAATATAATTGTGTTAAACAACTTTTAAATTAGTATTACCGTTGAGATTATATTTTTTTTCAGCTGGTTGGCTAAATTTGTTTTGATAATAAGCTGCGATGCCAATCATAGCCGCCTGATCCGTACAATATTTTAAACTAGGAGTTAATATTTCCGTTCGAGGAAAAGCTTTTTTAAAGCTATTGATTAAAAACTGATTAGCCGCCACTCCGCCTACTATAAGGAGTTGATTTGTGGGATATATTTCCATCGCTCTTTGGGTCTTTTTAACCAATACTTCTGCAATACTGGCTTGAAAAGAAGCCGCAATATCGCTTTTATATTGTAAAGACATTTTTTGATGATCAATGGAATTAATGATTTTACTTTTTAAACCAGAAAAACTAAAATTTAAATTTTTGTTTTTCAAATAAGGGCGAGGATAATTAAAAATATCTTTCCCTTGTAAAGCTAATTTTTCAATTATTGGTCCGCCGGGATAATCTAATTGTAAAGTTTTAGCGACTTTATCATAAACTTCCCCCACAGCATCATCTAAAGTAGTTCCAATATGCTTCATTTTAAAATGATCTTCTATATAAATTAATTCAGTATGACCGCCCGAAATTAAAAGCGCTAAAGCGGGGAATTTAATTTCGTTTTCTATTTGAGCGGAATAAAGGTGCCCCATCAAATGATTAACCCCTATTAAAGGTTTTTGATGAATATAGGCGAAAGTATTAGCAGCATTTATTCCCAATAATAAAGAACCGATTAAACCTGGTCCTTGTGTGACTGCTACTAAATCTATTTCTTGGGGAGTCATTTTAGCTTCTTCCAAAGCTTGTTTTAAAATTAAAGTAATTGTTTCTACATGTTTACGTGAAGCGATTTCCGGCACTACTCCGCCATATTGCTTGTGAAAATCAATTTGACTAAAAACTACGTTAGAAAGAACTTTTTTGCCGTTTTGAGTGACCGCTACGCTAGTTTCATCGCAACTAGTTTCAATGGATAAAATATTCATAAAAACACCTTTTTATCATTCATATATTTACTCATTAACCTCTTTAACCTTTTCGTTCAAATAAGGAATACAATAATTGGGAACCAAATGATGCGGTTCTGCTACTTTTGTCATATAAAAAAAGATTTGAACCGGAGATAAACGAAAGGTTTTTTCTGTTATTTGCAAGTGATTAGGAAAATCCTTTAAAAAAGCGGCAGAATAATTCTTTTCAGGTAAAATAACTTTATTATTGTCTAAACTTAAGCTATAAAAAGAATTCTCGTTAATAGCGATTTTAGGAGTTAATAAAACATCGGAATAACCACTCGATAACAGGAGTAAACTGCTTATCTGGTATAAAGGTATGTTTAATTCAGAAGCTAGCATTTTAGCGGTTAAAACAGCCACTTTTGTGCCAGTAAAAGAACCAGGACCAACTCCTACAATAATACCACTTAAATCTTGCAAAGAAACATGGTTTTCTTGAAGAACTATATCAATCAAAGGAATCATATTTTCTACAAAAGTGCGTGATTTAGTGTTTTTTTGCAAACTAATGATTTTTTCAGCATCAGTTAAAGCTACCAATTGAAAAGCAGTTGATGTATCTAAAATAATGTATTTTTTCATTTGATTATGATTCATAATAAAAATCTTTCTTTAAATTTTTATTAATTTATTTTAAGTCCGAAATATTTTGTTCTATTAAAACGCTTCTGATATTTTGCGGCAATACTTTAATTTGGACCACAAAAGTCCAAGAAGGGAATAAAGACGTTATTTTTTGCGGTGCTTCTGCTAGTAAAATATCCCCTAAATCAACATATTCTAACATTTCTGCGATAAACATCTTTTGACTTTCTTCGTTATCGTTGATAAAACGGTAAAAATCTAGGTGATGCAGTTGTCTATCAGGGACAGGATAAGATTTTAACAAAGTAAAAGTAGGGCTATTGATATTATCTTTAACGCCTAATTGTTTAAATAAACCCTTAGTAAAAACAGTCTTACCGGAACCTATCTGACCTTCCAATAAAACAATATTTTTTTGTGAATTAGCGTTCTTTTGAGATAAAATAATATTGCCCAAAAGAGCGCCCGCCCATTGAGTTCTTAATTGAGAAAGAGATTTTTTAAAATAAATGATTTTTTGGTTATTTTTTTTATGCTTGTTATTTTTCATTTTCTCTACTTTCTCATATAAAATTAATCTCTTTTGCTAAAATATTTCATAAAACGCATTTTTTCCAAAAAAACAACCAATCAAATATTTATTTCATTGGTTGTTTTTTCATATTTGTTTTATTTATAAATCTTTTTCGTCTTTTTTCACCACTACAGCGTTAATTAATTTGTGATCTTCTTGTAATTTTAATAATCTATTGCCTTGAGTAGCTTTAGATTTAGTAGTGGAAATTTTATTAGCGGAAATTCTTATTACTTGACCAAGGTGAGAAATTAAAATTAATTCTTCGCTTGGTGAAATAGTTTGCAAGGAAACTAAATTACCGTTTTTAGCGGTTGTTTTCAAGGTTTTAACGCCTTTTCCGCCTCTTTTTTGTTTTCTGTATTCATCTACTTTAGTTTTTTTACCATAACCTAATTCAGTTACTACTAAAATATCTTGATCAGAAGATAAAACAACTGCGGAACCAACGATATTATCATCGTTTTCAATTCTCATTCCGATTACACCAGAACCCATTCTAGTGGTTTTTCTAATGGAGCTTTCGTTGAAACGGATAGCTCTTCCGTCAGAAGCAGCTAAAATAATATCCTGTTTACCAGTGGTTTTTAATACGAATAACACTTCATCTTGCGGTTTTAAGACAAAAGCTATTTTACCATTATTTCTAATGTTTTCGTATTCCTTAATAGAATTTCTTTTAATTAAACCTTTTTTAGTTACTAAAACTAAATAATCTTTAATTTCTTTAAAATCATCTACGCTAGTAACAGCTGTTAAAAATTCACCTTTGTCTAACGGAATTAAATTAATTAAAGGAATACCTTTAGATTGACGCGTAAAGGAAGGGATTTCGTGCCCTTTTAGTTGATAAACTTTACCTTTATTAGTGAAAAACAATTGATAATCATGAGTTGATGTAACAACGAAATGTTCTACAAAATCATTTTCATTCATAGTCATTCCACTAACGCCACGACCACCTTTATTTTGTTTTTTATAAGTGTCTAAGTTTAAACGCTTAATATATCCTTTATTAGTGATAGTGATCAAAATACGTTCTTTTTCAATCAAATCTTCGTTAGAAATGTTTAAAACGTCTTTATCGTTGGAATTATTAATTGTAGTTTGTCTTTTATCTTTGAAAGAAGCCTTCATTTGTTTTAAATCTTCTTTCAGAAGTTGTTCTTTTTTCGATTGAGAAGCGATAATGCTTTCACATTCAGCTATTTTAGCGATTAAATTACGTTCTTCTTGTTTAACTTTTTCAATCTCTAAATTAGTGATTTTTTGTAAACTCATTTCCAAAATAGCTTTACTTTGGATTTCGTCAAAATTATAAGCTTGCATTAATCTTTCTTGTGCTGTTTTAACATCTTTAGAAGTTTTAATCATTTCAATAGCTCTATCAATATCGTTTAAAACTATCACATAAGCTTCAATGAAATGTTTTTTAGCCGAAGCTTTTTCTAATTCAAATTGTTTTTGACGGTTAATAATGTTAATTCTGAAATGGAAAAATTCAGATAACATAGTTTTTAAATCAACCAATTGAGGAACACCATTGACTAAAGCGATCATATTGAAATTAAAAGAGATTTGGAGTTGAGAATGTTTGTATAAATTATTTAAAAAAACATGCGGATTAACGTCTCTTCTCAAATCAATCACGATTCTAATACCGTTACGGTTAGATTCGTCTCTTAAATCTGTGATCCCGTCAATAATTTTTTCTTTCGCTAAAAAAGCGATACGTTCAATTAAACTACTTTTTTTAATTTGATAAGGAATTTCGGTAACAATTACCGAAGGTTTATTTTTATCAGTTTTAATGATTTCGGTTTTAGAGCGGATAAAAATTTTCCCTCTTCCGGTTGTATAAGCTTCTTTTAGGTGTTCTGCTCCTAAAATTTCTCCTCCTGTAGGAAAATCAGGTCCTTTAACGTATTTCATCAAGGCAGGGATTTCAATATCTTTATTATCGATATAAGCCACTAAAGCATCAATTACTTCGCCTAAATTATGCGGAGGAATATTAGTTGCCATACCAACAGCAATACCAGTAGAACCGTTAACTAAAAGGTTAGGAAATCTAGCAGGAAGAACTTTAGGTTCTTTTTCACTACCATCATAATTATCCACAAAATCAATAGTATTTTGGTCAATATCTTTAATCAATTCCATAGTGATTTTAGACATTCTAACTTCTGTATAACGCATAGCAGCCGCTGAATCTCCATCAATAGAACCGAAATTACCGTGACCATCTACTAAAGGATAACGATAGTTAAAGTTTTGAGCCATTCTTACCATAGCTTCATAAATACTAGAATCACCATGGGGGTGATATTTCCCCATGACATCTCCGACAACCCTAGCGGCTTTTTTATAACTTTCGTTGCTATAAACGCCTAATTCTTTCATTCCATAGATAATTCGTCTTTGTACGGGTTTTAAACCGTCTCTTACTTCCGGTAAAGCTCTGGAAACAATAACGCTCATGGCATAACTTAAAAAGGATTTTTGCATTTCTTGACTAATGTCAATAGTTTTAATGAATCCAACATTATTATCAGCCGCATCTTTGGGTGAATTGTCATTATTTAAAGTGTTATTTTTTTTAGTTTTGTCCAACATCATTTAATCGCCTTTTTTTAATTTTTGTTAAAAAATAAAATTAAACATCTATATCTGCATAAATAGCATTGTCTTTGATAAATGTTTTTCTGAAAGAAACTTCTTCTCCCATTAACATATTGAAAATTCGGTCCGCTTCTAAAGCATCTTCTAAAGATACTTTTAACAACGTGCGTGTTTCAGGGTTCATAGTTGTGTCCCAAAGTTGTTCTGGGTTCATTTCCCCTAAACCTTTGTAACGTTGTAAAGAAATTTTATTTTTATTAGTCGCTAAAAAGCCTTTTAAAGTTTCTTCGTTATAAAAATAATTGATTTTTTTACCTTGTTGAACTTTGTATAAAGGTGGTTGAGCAAAATAAATATAACCGTGTTCAATTAAAGGTCTTAAATTTCTGAAAAAGAAAGTTAAAAGTAAAGTTCTAATATGAGCTCCATCTACATCGGCATCAGTCATAATAACGATGCGGTGGTAACGTGCTTTACTAATGTTAAATTCTTGATCAATTCCTGCTCCAATAGCTTGGATCAAAGAAACGATCTCGTTATTGCTTAATATTTTTTCCAAACGAGATTTTTCAACATTAATGATTTTCCCTCTTAAAGGTAAAATAGCTTGAAATTTAGAATCTCTACCTTGTTTAGCCGAACCTCCGGCAGAATCACCCTCAACGATATATAATTCAGAAGAAGCAGGGTCTTTGCTGTAACAATCGGCTAATTTAGAAGCAAAACCTAAAGAATCTAAAGGTGATTTTCTTCTAGTCACTTCACGAGCTTTTTTAGCTGCAATTCTCGCTTTAGCGGCTAATAAAATCTTTTCAATAACCTTTTTAGCTTCTTGAGGGTTTTCTAATAAATATCTTTCTAAAGCTTCACCAAATTGTTTAGAAACAAATTGTCTTACTTCATGATTACCCAATTTAGCTTTAGTTTGACCTTCAAATAAAGGATCGTGATGTCTTAAAGAAATGATAGTTGTTATTCCTTCTAAAGTGTCCTCACCGATAAAACTCATATCTTTTTTTAACAAGTTTTTATCTTTAGCGTAATTAGATAAAATCCTATTTAAAGCCATTTTAAAGCCTTCTTCGTGCGTCCCCCCTTCATGAGTAGGGATATTGTTCACGAAAGAATAAATATTAGAAGAATAAACGTCCGTATATTGGAAAGCAATTTCCAAAGCCATATTCTCTACTTCAGTTTCTTGATAAAAGTCTTGGTTTAAGCCTTTTTTATTTGTATTTAAATATTTCAGATACTCTTTAATTCCACCTTCATAATAAAAATTAAATTTTTTAATCGGTTCTTTTCTGGTATCAGCGATATTTAATTTAATCCCTTTATTCAGGAAAGCTAATTGTTGAAGTCTGTTTTTTAAAACATCCAATTGATAAGAAAAATTTTTCATATCTAAAAAGATCGTTTCATCTGGTAAAAAGGTAATAACAGTTCCTCTTTTATCAGTAGTACCTGTTACTTCTAAAGGAGTAATAGGATTCCCTCTTTCGTATTTTTGATAATGTATTTTATTGTCAAAATGAATTTCTACTGTAAACCAGGAGGATAAAGCATTCACTACAGAAGCTCCCACGCCATGCAATCCACCAGATACTTTATAAGAAGAGTTGTCAAATTTTCCTCCAGCATGTAAAGTGGTTAAAATAGTTTCTACAGCGGATTTTTGAGTTTTAGGATGGATGCCGACAGGAATACCTCTCCCGTTATCCGTTACACGTACAACGTTATCAGGCATTATTTCCACGGTAATCTCATCAGCATAACCAGCTAACGCTTCATCGATGGAATTATCAACAATTTCCCAAACTAAATGGTTTAAACCTTTTTCTGAAGTAGAACCAATATACATTCCGGGTCTTTTTCGAACGGCTTCTAAACCTTCTAAAATCTGAATACTATCAGCATTATAATCGTTGCTCTTAACCATTTATAATATTTTATTCTCCTTAATATTAATTTCCTTTTTAATATCTATCATTATGTTTTAAATTTTTTTCTCTAAAATAAGTCTAAATGAATGACATATTAATTATTATAACACACAAATTAGCATTTTACAGACATCCCATGAGAAAAAGAAAGATTAATTTCCTTTCTTTTCTCTTGTGATAACCCAAAAATACTTAGATATTGTCTTGTTTAACCTTTAAAAAAGGCCTGGTTTGCTAGTTTTTGGATTTCTATTTTACCATCTTTTTTATCTTTAAAATAGTTCTTTTTTAAAAGCAAAAAACACTTTTTATTTAACGCAACAATAAGAGTTCATAACTGAAAAACGTCTTTTTTTATAACAACTCCAAAACGCTTTAAAAAAATATTTTTGGTCAAATTCAATTAAAAATTAAAATTTTTCATCATTAATTTGGTCTAAATAATGATCCACTTTGACGGCGATATTTTTTAAAGTATCTTTTTCAAAAGGATTGTTCAAACCCGAATTTTTCAATAAATTGACAAAACTTTCGGAACCACCTTTTTGACACAAAGATAAATATAATTGCCATGTTTGTGGATAATTTTCTTGACTTAAAGACCATATTTCTAAAGCTGCCACTTGAGCCAAAGTGTAATCAATATAATAAAAAGGACTAGAAAAAATATGACCTTGACGATACCAATAAGTACCTTTTTGCAAGAATTTATCCTCTTCAAAATTTTGCAAAGGCAAATATTTTTGTTCTAATTCGTGCCATACTTGTTTTCGTTCTTCTGGCGTCATTGCAGGCTTTTGATAAACTTCATGTTGAAAATGATCCACTAAAGCGCCATAAAGTAAAAAGTTAAGGGATTCGGATAAATGAGAAAATTTATATTTTTCTGAATCTTCTTTAAAAAAATGATGCATCCAAGGCCAAGCTAAAAATTCCATTCCCATAGAGTGAATTTCCGCCGCTTCTAAAGTAGGAAAACGGTATTCAGGGATTAAATGGCGACTTTGATATACTTGGAAAGCGTGTCCCATTTCGTGCGTTAAAACATCCACATCATGGCTTGTGCCATTGAAATTAGCGAAAACAAAAGGAGACTGAAATTTAGGCAAGTAAGTGCAATAACCTCCGCCTACTTTATTCGGTTTACTTTCTAATTCTAAAAGTTCTTTATCTACTAATAAATTAAATAATTGGTTGGTTTCTTCAGACATTTCAGCATACATTTTTTTAGCTTGTTCCACTTGAAAATCAACTCCACCTTTAGGAGTAGGATTTCCGCTTAAAAAATTAAATTTAGCGTCATAACTTTGCAGTTTATCAATGCCGATACGACGAGATTTTTTAGTCAAGGTTTTACGGTAAAAAGGTAACACATTGGTTAAAATATTTTCACGGTAAGAAGCTACATGATCAATATTATAATCCACTCTGCCTAAACGGTCATAACCTAATTGAACGAAATTTTCATAACCCAAAAGACGCGCCATTTCGTTTCTCACTTGGACTAAATTATCATAAATTCGATCATATTCTTTTTCGTTTTTTTCAAAAAAAGCGGAAATAGCTAATTGAGCTTCTTTTCTAGTATTTCTATCCGGAACAGATAAAAAAGTAGCCATTTGACTTAAATTGTATTGTTTGCCTCTAAAATTGACCGAAGGATCAGCGATTAATTTTTCATATTCAGTAGTTAAAGCATTTTCTTTTTGTAAAAAAGGGATTATTTTAGCATCAAAAGTTTTTAAAAATAAATGAGTTTTTTGCAACAATAATGCGCCAAATTCTTTAACTAAACCTTCATAATGTTTACTTTGAACCATTTTTTGAGAAAGATCGAATTGCCATTCGGATAAAAGAGGACCATTATGATCCCAAAAAGCTTGTTCTTCTTGATAAAAAGGATCTTTAGTATTCACGCTATTGCGTATGCTCGCTAAAGTAGCCATAGAATTAATTTCATCTGTTATTTGGTTCACTTCTTTTAAACTTTTGATTTGTTCTTCTAAAGAATAATCAAGGAATTTTTCAATTATTGGTAAAATATTTTTTTTAATTTCTTCCATATTGGGTCTTTGGTATGGGAATTGGCTAAATTTCATGTTTTATGTTTCCTTTTTAATCGAATTTTAAGAAGTGGATTTTTCAAAACATTTCCAAATTCAAATTTATATTGTTAAATTTCTTCAAGATAAAAAAATAATTTTATTTTTTTATTATATCACTTTTAATTTATTTTTATTAAAAAACATTTTTACCAAAGGAGATGAAAACAGTTGCCAAGATAAGCTAAAAGAGATATATGGGCCAATTTTAGCATAATTACATCAAGTTAAAATATATTTAAAACAAGCTAAAAATAATGAAAAAAAAAAAAAAACTAAATTAGTTTTTTTTAATTCTTAAACAGAGTGTTCTCAAGGGTTAAATATGACCTGAAATAGTGCTTAGTTATTTTTCATTCCGGCTTTGTAAGGTTTTTGAATGATTTTTTGAACTGTTTTACCATCTTCTTGAAAGATGGTTTCGGTGGTTAATTGGTTTGTTTGATTATATTCAATAATTCTGTCTTGCCTTTTCCCATCTGTTCTAAAAAAAATCGTTTTTATTTTATGAGAGTGCACATCATAAATGTCTGTAAAATTTCTGGTTTTACCGTCTATTTGGAAAAAGGTTTTTTTTGTTAATTGTTCGTTTTCATTAAATTCTTCAATAAAATCAACGGTTTTACCGTCGCTAAAAAATTTGTTTTTTTGAACTATTTTTTTTGTCAATAAATCGTAACAATTTTCAGTCTGCGGATCAATTTTAATTTTAAATAATTGTTTAGTAAAATTATCATATTTCTGTTTTAAAGTTTGGTTTTCCTCCCTCATGGAGCTAATTAACCAACCGCTTAGGGTAAAGGTTAAAAACAACAAAAAAGTTAAAAAGAAGACGAAAAAATTATGATAAAGGGGTTTCATGCGAAAAAATTTCATCTGTTAAGGTTCTCAACATATTTATTCTAATGGTTTTTTGGAAAAAGATTGCTCTTTCCATCAACCATTATAACTGAAAAATATTTTTTTCCTATAGGATTTATATTCTAGGACGAGAAAAAAATATCACCTTATTTAACCATTATTAGCTAACTATAAAAATTTATTTTTAACCTTTAAATCATTCTTTTTTAAAAATTAAAAAATCAGAAAAAGAGATATTGTTACAGGTTACTTTTTGATGCAAAGGTTCAATGCGATAAATATTTTTTTTAGCTGAAGATTTCGAATAAATAAAAATCAGAATTAAACGCGATATATCACGATCATTATTTAAAATAATTTCTGAACCTTTAAAAGGGTTTTTTTGTTTCAACATTTCTTCCACATAAAGATTAATATTTTTTTTATTATAAAACAAATCTCTATTTAAAAAAGTTTTTTTCTTTTGAGCTAAAATATTTTCTGATTCTTCAGTAATATAATCTAAAGAAGAAATGCCTATTTCTTGTTTGACTCTTCGGGGTTTATAAAAGGATTGTTGATCTAAATTTTTCATCGGATAAAGGTTGAAAAAATCTTGATATTCTATTTGGTTATTAAGAACCATTTTTAAACCATAATTCAAAATGTTTTGTAAATTTTCTTTTTTATTGTTGAAAAATAAAATCCTATCACAAGCTATTTTTAAATATTGTTCGTTTTTTTGGTCTATAATTTCAATCAATTGATCAGCTGTTTTAAAATTTTCTTTCATTTGTTCGATTTGTTCCCAAACCATGGAATAAGATTGTTGGGCTGAATAACCATAAATATATTGAATTTGTTCTACCAGAGATTCAATATAAAGCGAGTTATCTTGCATTTCTTCTAAAAATAAATTAATTTGCCTTCTATATTTGAAAAAATTATCCGCTGTTTTTAACAAATAATAAGAAGAATCAAAAAAATTTTTTTTATAATTCAACAACAATTGTTCTAAAATATCTTGCACATTGGATTGAAAATCAGTGTTTAATAATTGATGATAAAAACGATAAATATTCGCTTTTAAAATTTTTAATTTTACTAGCAGGTTTTGTGTTTTAGAAACTGCTTCGTGAAAATTAGCGTAATTTTTTTCTACTAAAAAAAACTTCAAAAGAGAATAGACACTATAAATATTCCCAATTGATTCTGGTTTAATTTCGTTCAAAGTTTTTTTAAAAAAATTAATCATTTCTAAACTATAATCAAAAAAGTTTAAATTAATGGTATTATAATTAATTCTTTCTTCGCCCAACCAACCGTTTTTTTTAAAGATGGTGATAACTCTGGAAGCTTTTTGATGGTTGTTGATCACTGTTTTGTCTGTGTCTTCCGTATTTTCTTCAGTTACTAAATGTTTGTTTTTCTCGTTGAAATATTTTTCTAAAGTATTGATCGCTAATTCTTTTTCAATGTAAATATTATTTTCTTTATTGGCGATATTTTCTAACAACAAAAGACAATCGATATAAATATCTTTGTTAGGAGAAGATAAAATTTGAAAAAAATTATTCGGTAAAGTTTTGAATAAATGAGACATAATTGTGGGTTGCTCACTTTTTGATTTATTATTTTCATATAAACAATAGAAAAAAGTTTATATTAAAATTATATAATATTTTTCCATTTACAGCGGTCTTTTTTACCTTTAACGCTGATTAGTTAAAAAGCTTGTTCTAAATGTTACAATTATTTAAATATTTTTTTTAACTTTTTTAAGGTTTCTTTTTTTTATTGGGCGTTGAAGTTTTTTTCTGTTTTTCTTTTCTCAAATCATCTGTTAACGTCTTATTTTGTTTTTCTAATGTTGTTTTGGCTTTTTTCAAATCTGTTATTTCTTTGTTCAGTTTAGTTGTTTCTTTTTCTAAAGTGTCTATTTTGGTTTCTAAAATGTTTTTTTGTGTATTTAACGCCTCTTTTTCGGCGATTAAGGTTGTTATTTGGTTGTCTAATTGAGTTTTTTCAGCTGCTAAAGCGTCTCTTTCAGTAATTAATTTTTCTTTGTCCTTTTCTAAAGTTTCTATTTGATTCTTCTTTTCTTCTTGTTGAGAAGTAAGAGCCCTTTTGTCATCGTTTAATTGGTTTTTGTCTCGTTCTAAGGTCTCAATTTGGTTTGTCAAACCTTGTTTTTGCAAAATAAAAGATTCTTTTTCAGCTATTAAGGTTGTTATTTGATTTTCTAATTGGTTTTTTTCAGTGATTAAAGTTTCTTTTTCAGCGTTTAATTGTGTGTTTTGGTTTTCTAACGTGGTCTTTTCATCCTTTAACCCCTGTTTTTCGTCCTTTAGACCAGTATTTTGTTTTTCTAAGTTTTCTATTTGTTTTTCCAGTTCTTGTTTTTCCAAAAGCAAAATTTCTTTTTCATCGTTTAGATCGGTAATTTGTTTTTCTAAGTTGATTTTTTCATTTTTTAAAGTTTCTTTTTCAGTATTTAAAACTTCTTTATCAAGGTTTAATTGTTGATTTTGAGTTTCTAAAACCTTCTTATCTGATTGTAAACCAGTGAGGTCGTGTTCTAACGAAACGTTTCTAGTTTCAAAATCTACTTTTTGATCCAAAAGCGTTGCTTTTTCTTCTTTTAATTGAGAACTTTCAGTTTTTAAAGTCTCTATTTGAGAATGCAATTCTACTTGTAGAGACATCATTTCTTCTTTCTCGCTTTTTAATTGTTTATTTTGCTTTTCTAAGTTTTCTTTGTCCTTTTGTAAAATGGATAATTGTTCCGTTAAAGCATTATTTTTCTTTACCCAGTCATCATATTTATTTTTTATATCTTTTTTTTGTTTGGTTAGATCATTAGATAATTGAATGTTTTGTTGTTCTAAAGAAGTTTGTGTTTCTTCTGAAAACTTCATTTGCCTGTCTTGAAAAAGACCGGTGA
>NZ_JABUOH010000062.1 GCF_013391955.1 Candidatus Phytoplasma pruni | reverse complement strand
TCATCCTCTACCAATTTTTACAATCACAATTTTAAAGCCAAAATAGCTCAATAGGTAGAGCAACTGACTTGTAATCAGTAGGTTGCGGGTTCGATTCCTGTTTTTGGCACCATTAGGCGGCCCGTTAGCTCAGTTGGTAGAGCACTTGACTTTTAATCAAGGTGTCAAAGGTTCGAGTCCTTTACGGGTCACCATTTTATTAATTTTTAGACAAATATAAACGAACACTTAATTTGGCTTATTTGCCTGAATGGTGGAATAGGTAGACACGTGGGACTTAAAATCCCATGGTTTTAGAGCCGTGCCGGTTCAAGTCCGGCTTCAGGTACCATTAAAAAAGGGGTTTTAGCTCAGTTGGTAGAGCGCCTGTCTTGCACACAGGAGGTCAGCGGTTCGAATCCGCTAAGCTCCACCAACATTAATATTCATAATTTAAAAAATAAAAAACAAAATTTAAACAAAGGCGGTGTAGCTCAGCTGGCTAGAGCACACGGTTCATACCCGTGAGGTCGAGGGTTCGAGTCCCTCTGCCGCCACCATCGTATGGACCTGTAGCTCAGCTGGTCAGAGCCACCGGCTCATAACCGGTTGGTCGTAGGTTCGAATCCTACCGGGTCCACCATAAATTTAATTAAAATTTTGTTATAATTATTTTTTGGAGGAATACCCAAGTCCGGTTGAAGGGGCCAGTCTTGAAAACTGGAAGGTCTGAAAGGGCGCGGGGGTTCGAATCCCTCTTCCTCCGCCAATATTTACAAATAATTTTTTATAAATATTTGCCAATAACTTATGTTATAATTTTTATGATTTAAGTTGAGATCGCGGGATAGAGCAGTTTGGTAGCTCGTCGGGCTCATAATCCGAAGGTCGTAGGTTCAAATCCTACTCCCGCAACCAAAAAAACACAAAACGGTCCGGTGGTGTAGTGGTTAACATGCTTGCCTGTCACGCAGGAGATCGCGGGTTCGATCCCCGTCCGGACCGCCAAATAAATAATATTTGGCTCTGTAGCTCAGTCGGTAGAGCAGTGGCTTGAAGAGCCTCGTGTCGGCAGTTCGATTCTGCCCGGAGCCACCATGAATTATATTTAAAATTAACTTTTTTTAAACAAAATTTGATGCATTTGTTATAATATTTCTGTATTATTAATTTTTATTAAATTAAAAATTAGAAAGAAAAAAATTGAAGAAAAGTAAATTTTGTTTAAAAAAAGTTAACTTATTATTTTTTATTTCGATAGTTTTATTTTATTGCAACTCTTTTTCTGTTTATGCTATAGAAAAAAGCCAAAAAAAAGAAGAAATAGAGTTAAGTGCTTTAGAAGTGAAAAATACAAGAAAAACGCTAGATAAAAAATCTTCATCTGCCAACGATGAAGTCATTTCACAACAAGAAAAATTTGATGAATCCGCTGTGATTGATGTTTCTTTTTCCTTGTTAGAAAACGATTATAAAAAAGATTCCTCCAAAAAACATTCTTTTATAGGTTGGAAACATGATTTTGGTTCTTTATTTTCTAAAAAAATAAGGCTTTTTTATAACGTAGCTAAAGTTAAAACAGTTCCTTGCGCTTCTTTCCAAGAATGGTTGAACTTTAAACAGTTATGTTTTGGTCTTGTGGACCATCATATCCCTAAAGTTAATCTTTTATTTGATTTGATTGATTTTTCTGGTATTAAAGAAGAGTTTGTGGATGATAAATACGACAGAATAGCTTTAGAAACGGTTGATTTTTACCGTTTATTAAAAAAAGAACCAGCTTTAGGTTGTTTTTATTTTAAAAAGAACGAATTAAAGGCGATTGATTCGGTTAATATTTCGTTTTGTAATTGCAAAAACACAGGTTATTCTTTGTTAGAATTGATCCATGAAATAATACATTTTAGAGATAACGATTTAGACACTTTAAAAAAACATTTAGTGGTTTATGTTCAACATTTAATGGAAATCGTGAGAGGGGAAAATAGTTCCGAAGAAGTAGACCTTTCTATCGAACAACTATTAGATAAAATCACTACTTCCACTGATATGGAGTCGTTGGAACAAAATTTATTATTTCATTTGATTAAAAATTTAAGTCATAAATATGCTCCAGAAAAATTTTCTATCCATTCTACTATGGAAAATAAAAAAATCAAACCTTCGCAAGAAATGAAACTAGCTTTATCTTTTGTCCCTCAACACCAAACTATTGGTTTTTTGTTAAAAATAAAAAATGACGCAGAAAAAAATTTTTACCTTTATTTATATGAAATTTTTAACGAAGAAAAAGATGGACCAGAAAGATTACAGTTCATCGATAAAGTGATGATTTCTAGCATCCAGAAAAATAAAGAGATGTTTTTTAACCATTTATCTATCAACGTGTTAAAAAAGAAAACTTTGTTCGTCAAAGGGGTCTCTTTATTTAACACACGAATTTGAAAAAAATAGCATTATCCAAGATAATGCGAAAAAGAATAAATAAAATCAATTTTTAATTGTAAACGGAGAAAATTATGAATATAATGCACGATATTAATCCTAAGAGAATTAATGAAGACCAATTTGTTGTTTTAATTGAAATCCCTCAAGGTAGTAAGAAAAAATACGAAATCGATAAAGAAACAGGCTTATTGTCATTAGACCGCTATTTGACGACGTCTTTTCGTTATCCTGTTAATTATGGTTTTATTCCTTTAACTCATTGTGAAGATAACGATCCGCTGGATGTTTTTGTTTTATCCCAAGAATCGTTAGATCCGATGGTTTTAGTTAATTGTCGTCCTCTTGGAGTGATTCGCATGAATGATAACGGGGAATTAGATGAAAAATTGATCGCTGTTCCGGTGAGAGATCCTTTAATGGAGCAGTACCAAGACATTAAAGACCTGCCGCAACCTTTAGTAGCCGAAATAGAACATTTTTTACTTCATTATAAAGATTTAGACAAAAAAACCGTTTCTATCGAAAGAATAGAAGGAAAACAAGAAGCTAAAAACGCTATTAAACGCTCTTTAGTCGCCTACCAAGAAATCACTAAAAAATAACACTGTTTTAATTGTTGTAGCTTTCTTATTTTTCAAAAAGACTTATCATCAACGATATCTAATAAAACCTATCGTCAATGATGTCTAATTATAATTTTTATTTTTAAAATTTATTTTTTTAAATGTATGAATGATTATAATTGTTTTTATGTTATTTTTATTTCGCATTTGATAAAATAACGAAAGAGATAACAAATAACAATGAAAAAAACTGTCATTTTAAATAAAAAAGCTTCTTATGATTATTTCTTAGATAAAAAATATTGCGCTGGAATTAAATTATTAGGTAACGAAGTTAAATCCATCCGTTTAGGTAAAGTGAATTTAGATAGTTCATACATTTATTTTGTGGGCGATGAGTTATTCGTTTATAATATGAAAATCGCTAAATATGATTTTAGCAATAATTTTGATTTTGAAGAGAATAGAAAAAAGAAGCTTTTATTGAAAAAACAAGAAATCCTACAAATCAAAAGCAAAATTAAATTGAAAAATTTTAGCGTTATTCCGATTAAACTATTCTTAATCAAAAACCTCTTTAAATTAGAGTTCGCTTTAGCTCAAGGTAAGAAAAAATACGATAAAAGAGCTGATTTAAAGAAAAAAGATGATAATTTAAGAATTAAGAAAACTTTAAAATATTCTGAATATTGACCCTTTCTTTCTTTTTTAAAAAAGCCTCCACTTTCCTTTAAAAGACCTTTTCTAAGGTCTTTTCTTTTAAAAAGGTAAGAAAATATGGAACTGTTTTTAACGTTCTTAAGGATAAATTACGCTAATATGTTATAATTTAAGTAAGGTGAAGAAAATGAAGACAGAAATAGTAAATAAAATTAAATTTTTAACAGACTTGATTAATAAAGCTAATTATGATTATTATAATTTAAACACTTCGGAAATAACAGATCAACAGTATGACGCTTCCTTGCAAGAATTGATTGCTTTGGAAAAAAAGTATCCCGAATATAGATTAAATTATAGTCCTACTTTTAAAATAGGTGGAGTTGTTAACTCTAAGTTTCAAAAAATCGTTCATGAAGTACCGATGTTATCGTTAGAAAATGTTTTTGATTTGAAAGAGTTAAAAGACTTTTATCATCGCGTTTTGAAAAAAACTAGTCGTATCCAATTTATTACGGAATTGAAAATTGATGGAGTGGCGATTAATTTAAAATATGAAAAAGGTATTTTAGTTCAGGCCACTACTAGAGGGAACGGGCAAGTAGGAGAAGCGGTGATTGATAACATCAAAACCATTAAAAATATTCCTTTAAAACTGCAAAAAGATATCGATTTAGAAGTGAGAGGGGAAATTTTTTTTAAACATGATGATTTTGAAAAATTAAACGCTTTGCAGGTTAAAAATAATAAACCGCCTTTTTCCAACCCTCGTAATGCCGCTTCAGGGACAATTAGGTTATTAAATTCTGATACCGTATCCCAAAGGATTTTATCGTCTTTTATCTATCATATCGTAAAACCGCCTTCTTTTATTAAAACTCAAAAAGAAGTTTTAGACTTTTTAAAGGCAATGGGTTTTTCTGTTAATCCTTATCATTATGTGGCAGATTCGTTTGAAGCTTTAATTCCTCACATTAATCGATACGAAACATTAAAAGATACTTTACCTTATGATACGGACGGAGTTGTGATTAAAGTAAACCAATTAGAACTTCATCCTCTTATCGGTTATACTAGTAAATTCCCTAAATGGGCGATAGCTTATAAATTTAATTCTTCCCAAGGAGAAACTGTTGTTAAAAAAATTACCTTTCAAGTGGGTAGAACTGGCTCTGTGACTCCTGTAGCGGAATTATTGCCGGTTATGGTGAGTGGTAGTGTTATTTCTAATGTTTCTTTGCATAATTATGATTATATTCAAAAAAAAGACATTAGGATCGGGGATACTGTTTTAATACATAAATCCGGCTCTATTATTCCTGAAATTATTGAAGTGATTCAAGAAAAAAGGAGCGATCAAACTCCTTTTAAAATGATTACTCATTGTCCTTTTTGTCAAACACGGTTAGATAAAAAAGCTGATGAAGTAGATTATTTTTGTTTAAATGAGTTTTGTGAAGAAAAAAAAATTAAAAAAATAATTCATTTTGTTTCTCGAGAAGCGATGGATGTTAATGTTTTAGGAGAAAAAACTTTGATTCTGTTTTTTCAAAAAGGTTTTGTTAAAAAAATATCTGATTTATACTCTTTAAAGTCTTTTCGTAGTCAATTAGAAGACTTGCCGGGTTTTAAAAGCAAAAAGGTTAATAACATTTTAAATGCTTTAGAAACTAGTAAATCTCAACCTTTTGAAAGAGTCTTGTTCGCGTTAGGCATTAAACATATTGGGATTAAGGTGGCTAAGATTTTAGCTCAAAAATATCATAATATTTATGCTTTAAAAGAAGCTACTCAAGAAGACTTATTAACCATCCCTGAAGTAGGTGCTAAAATTGTTGAAAGTTTGGGTGAATATTTTAAAAAGCCTCAAAATTGGGAAGAAATTAATCTTTTAATGCAGCATAATCTTCAATTTCAAAAAGATGATCAAAATAAAACAACAGTTCAAGATAACTTCTTTAAAGGTAAAAAAATTGTTTTAACAGGTAGTTTAAAGCGTTATTCGCGTAAAGAAGCATCTCTTCTTTTAGAAGAAAAAGGTGCTTTAATCGTTAATTCTGTTTCTAAAAATATAGATTATTTAATTTGCGGTCAAGATAGCGGTTCTAAATTAACAAAAGCTCGTGCTTTAGGTATTAAAATTATTGACGAAGAAGAACTGGAACAAAGATTATCGGAAAGATAAAAAGAAAAAAAGGTAAACAATAATAAAATGAAAAATATTGGCGTGGATTTAGTGGAAATAAAAAAAATAAAAGACGTTGGATTGGATAAAATAGCTAATAGAATTTTATCCCTTAAAGAGCATGAATTTTATACTACTATCGCTAATAAAGAGGTAAAGTATAGTTATGTCGCGGGCAGATGGGCTGCTAAGGAAGCAATTTTTAAAGCTTACGCTAAAGGCGATTTAACACATAATTATTCTGATTGGTCTGTTTTAAACCATGAACCTGATGGTATGCCCTATGTTGTTGATCCTTATCAAAATAAAATCATGATTTCTCTTTCGCACACAGATAATTACGCTATCGCTTTTGTTATTTTGATGTGATAATGGATGATTTGAATTAGTTTAATAAATAAAAAAAGAGCTTTATGGGCTCTTTTTTTATTTATGATTCTGCATTAAGGTTTGGCTCTTGTTTTTCAGGAAAAAAACCTTTCTTTTGTTTGTTTTTAAAAGAAAGAAAAATTATACATAAAGCGGATATAAGCAAATGAAAGATAATTAGGATGAATAAAATGTTTTGCCATGTTTCTAAGGCTTTTTGATTTTTTTCTAAACGTTCTAATTGAGTGTTTTTTTCTTGGGGTTTTTCTAATGTGTAATCCACAAATGATTTTAATTTTTCTTTTATTTGATTATATTTTTGTAAAGCGTCTTCAAAATAAAGTTTAGCGCGGTCTAATTTATTATTGACAGAGTTGCTTTTATCCTCTATTTCGTAACTTTCAAATAAATCGTTACCTTTTTTCATCAAAGATAAAGCGCTGCTTTCTGATTCAAGATTTTGGATTTGTTCGGCAATCTCTTTTTTTAAAGCGATTAAGGCTTCGTTGTTGCCCGCAGATAGATCCACTAATGATAACCATTCTTGGACTGCTTTTTGTTTTTCTTCTGCCATTTGTTTGGTTAATTTGGTATTGTATTTTTTGAGTCGAGTGATGATTTTTTTAAATTCTTCGTTAACATCGTGGAATAAAGTTAATAAATCGTTAAAAGTGGGTTGTTCTTCTTTTCCCGCTTCTATTTCCTGTTCTTTTGTTTCTGATGCTGTTTGGAATTGTTTTTCACAAGCTTCCCATTGGCTGATAATTGTTTGCGAATCTTGTTTATTTTCTAAACTATCGATAAATCGATCAAATTCTGAATGATCTTCTTTTGGGTTTTGAATGAGTTGGTTTAATTTTTTAGCAATCCCTAATTCTCTTTCCGCTATTTCTTTATTATTTAACAACTCTTGGTGTATGGGAATGACGTTCTCTAAATTATTTTTAGTCCCGAAAAGACGCTGATTATTGATAAAAACTAAAATAAAAAGGGTCGAAAGGAGGATAAAGATTTTTTTAATTTCTTTTTGGTGTGATATGTTGGAATGATGATTATTTATTGTTCTAAACTCTTTTCTAATTTAAGTTTGATACGTAAAATGGATCATATTAGCAATTTTGAACGTTTCTTTTCCTAAATTCAATATTAAAAAGCAAATATTATCCGCTTGCATTATAACATAGAAAGATTTATAAAAATAAAAAAAGAAAACCTCCGAGGACTCATTTTTAGTCTAACTTTTAGATGAGTTGGGGAAGGTTTTCTTATTGGGAATTTAGTTAATGGAAGTCAAGAGGAAATATGGATTTGTTTCCATTTTTTTGTGTTTTATTGCCGTTATTTGGTAAAAAGATAATGACAAGAAAAAGGATAATATTTAAGAAAATAATGGAAAAAATTTGGTTAGCGTTATTTTTTAATTTTTGATAACGGAATAATTCCACCACACTTTTCTCTTGGATATTAGAAGTTTTAACAAAATGCAGCGGAGTGTTAAAATTATCACTGACAATATCATTGATCCCGATAAAACGATTATCTTTATCAAAAAAAAGAAAATTTAATTTTTTCTTTTTATGTTTTAAGTTGAAAACAGAATCAAATAAAGCCGTGTCTCCTTTTATACTGCCGACTTTGCTTTTGAAAAATTGAGGGAAATTAACTTTATTATCTGAATTGAATAGATAATAAACTTCTTGTCCTATTTGTAGATCCGTAATTTTGGTCATTTCCGCCGGAGGATAATTATAATCAGATTCAAAAGTCAATAAAATTAAATCATTTTTATCAAAGAGAAAACTTTGTAAATGTCCTTTTTCTTTTCTTTTACCTTCATCTGGAGTAGAGGCGATAATATCAATTTCATCGGAAAAAATATTGATAAAGTTATTGACCCAATTATCCATCTTTTCTTTTTTGTGTTCTTCCAATTCATAATCAGTATTGTAATTGGATAAAACATAATATAAAAATTTATTATTGGCTAGTGTTTGTCGATGAAGAATAACACCATTACCGTTTTGACCATTGGCTTTATTCCAAACGATTAAAGAATTTTTGATTTTGTCTGAGTCATCTATCTTGTCTTTTTTGGGGGCTTTTTTTAATTCTAAAGATAAAAAAGAGTTATCACCTTTACGTAAAGCATAGTTATTAAATGTATGAGTGTAAGTAGCGGTGATTTTTTCAGTTTCTTTATTGCGTTTTTGTATAATTAATTCTAAGTTTTCACCTCCCCTTTTGCTATCTATTTTGTTTAAGCGAATTTCTACATCTTCTTGAAAAGGGTCCATGAAAAAGATTTCTTCTTTATAATCGTAATTACCGACTAAATCAATCAAAAATTTGTTTTGTTCTTTGGTCTTCTTTTGAGAAGAGGAAGAAAAAACGATTGTTTTTTGATCCAAGAGTAATAAATCTTGAACAAAAAAATTTATTTTGCTAGGTTCGTTGTCTTTAAATTTCTTTTGAAAAAGATTTATTTTCTTTTGCAAACTAGTTTGGTATTCTTTATCTTCCAAAGTAGGATTTCCTCGAGACCTTTGTTTCATTTCTTCAAATCTTTCGTTAATATGGAGAATGTTGATTGCTTGGGAAAAACTATCGGTGGTTTTATCTCCTTGAAGAACACTTCTATTCATCCCTATAATTTGACCTTTATTATTAAACACCATTCCTCCGCTATTGCCACTATCAATTTGAATATTGAAATTAATTTCTTTTTCATTATGATAAATAATACTACCTTTTTTCAATAAATTAATTTCTGGATATTGTCTAGGACTTTGAGAAATAGGGTTGACATAAGGCCATCCGGAACCGAAAAAACGATAATTATTTTCTTGAATTTGTGGTCTTTCGTTTTCGTATACAAAAGTGAAAGGTATTTTAGGGTTTTTTATCAATTGAGAGCCCATGCTATAAATATCTTCCCCTTCTTTTAAAGGTAGAGATGGTTCTGGTTGGGAAAAAGGTTGTTTTGCTGTTTTTAAAATGTCTTTTACTTTTTGAAATAAGTCACGGCTAGGATCTCTAAAAGTGACAATACCTATGTCATCTGTATCCCGCTTATTGTCAATATAATTAAATACGGAAGCTTTTTTATGCTTAAATTCGTGGTTAAAAAGATAGATAGGTTCGCCTTTACGAGCATGTTCTATCACGTGGCGATTCGTCAAAAGATAATATTTATATGTTATTTTTCCTGTATCGTTATTTGGAATTATACCTATGTCCCAAATAAAACCCGAACCTAGAAAATCTTTATAAGTGATTAAAAAATTAAGTTTCGATAAAGAGCGGATTTTGCTTGCTAAATCTTCTGTTTCCGAAAGAGACGGATCTTCTGAAGGAGAAATCGCTTTAGTAGGTAATTCTGTATGATGTGGTTTTTCAATATTTTTTAAAGAGGCTGAACAATAGGTATCAAATAAGTATTTTTTTAAATGTTGTTCAAAAGAGATCACTTTTTCTGGAAAATTTTGATGAATTAAACCTAAAAAAAGCCCGTTTTGATCTAAGAAAATATTAAATTTTTTGTTTTCTTGGTCTTTTTCTTTGATCTCGATTGGTAAAAAAAATTTATTATACGCATCTTCTTTTGGGAAAAATTCATCATCATCCTCTATGGTACGGATACATTTTAAAAAATTATACATACTGTTAGAAGTGATAATATAGTTAATTTCGGTTTTGTTATTTTTATTCTTTTTATCAGGTAAAGAAATACCGATGAATTCGCCTTTGGTGTTAAAAAAAATTTTATTATTTTTACCTTTAATAGAGATAGGTAAATAATGGGTATTATTTTCGTCATAATCTTCGCTTATGATACCTTCTTGGAATGGTTTGATATTTTCTGTCGTATCTAAGGTAAAAGCGTATACCGTTTCACCAATATGCAATTTATGTCTTTTTAATTCGTAAGAAGAAGTGGGTTTTTCTTTGTTTTTTTCTTTTTCAAAAATAGTTTGGATGTTTTTGTGAATTTTTTCAATAGTGTCGTATTTCTCTTTTAATTTTAAAGCCTCTTTATTATTTTTGTTATAATGAAAAAGGTTTATCGGTTGTGTTCCCAAGTTAAAAATCATCCGGTAATAAAAAAAACCGGCTAATAAAAAGATAAAAAAAGAAATGAATAAGTATTTTTTGGGTATTTTATTCACGTGCATAAAGTTATTTTGTCTTCCTCCTTTCTTTATTTTTATGATGTTTTTAACTTTACAAAATAAATAGAATTGTTTTTTAAGCTCTTAACTATATTATATACTAATTTTTATCTGAGAAAAAAAGAGACTTATTTTTAAAAAAAAGAAAAAAATAACTTTTTTACAATTTTATGCTTGACATTTGATATAAAAACTAATATAATAATATTAGCAGTCATATTAAATGAGTGCCAAGGAGTTATTATATTGCTTTCTGATAGAAAAAGATTAATTTTAAAGGCCGTTGTTGAAAATTATTCCAAAGAAGATCAACCTGTTGGTTCTAAGCTACTAGCGAGTCTACCTTATTTAAACTTTTCCAGCGCTACAATTCGTTATGATATGGTACAATTGGAAAAAAAAGGTTATTTAAAAAAAACTCATAAATCTAGCGGCAGAATACCTTCTTTAAAAGGCTATGCTTTTTATTTTAATAATTTAATAACACGCAATAATGAAACTATTCAAATGATTTCTTTATTTGACCAAATTTTAAATAAAAAAAGTTTAAATAAAGAAAAAATTATTAAAGAAGTTTTAGAACTATTAAGTAATTTAACCAATTATGCGACTTTAATGATAGGTCCTGATGTTTTAAAAACTAATAAAATTAATAAAATCGATTTGATTCCTTTAAATTTAGAACAAGCCCTTATTTTGGTTGTAACCGATAATGGTAATGTTCAACATCAAAATATTGTTTTAGAAAAAGATAGCGAATTATCATTGCAAGATTTACAAATCATATTTACAGAATTAAACCATTTTTTAATTGGTAAATATTTGCACGAAGCAATAGAAATTCTGGAAAGTGATGTGGTTGCTACCGTTTTTGCAGCATATATCGAATATAAAGAACAACTGGTACAATCTTTGGTCGAAATCTTTTATAATTTTGCGACTGATAATTTTTATGTATACGGTGTTTCTAATTTTTACGATAATTCGGAATGCAAAGACCTCACTTCCGCGAAAGACATTTTTAAAATATTAGAAAATGAAGAATTAAACAGAATTTTCTTTAATTCTGAAGAAGTTATTTATAAATTTGCTAATCAAATTAGCTTAATGCCGTACAATAAATTTATGATTATTTCTATTCCTTATGATATTAATGAAAATGAAAAAGGATCAATTGCTATTTTAGGACCGACTATCATGAATTTTCAAGAAATTGTTCCCCTTTTGGAATATTTATCCGCTCATTTGTCGCAGCTATATGACAAAAAATAATTATAAATTGGAATAAAGAGGAGTTTATTTTTACATGAATAAAAATAAAAAAACACATAACAACGAAGAAAAGATGAACAAACCAAATCATCAAACTGAAGAAGTTAAAAAAGACCAAGATTGTGGTTGTCAAGGTGATAAAAAAGACAACGCTTCTCAACAAGAAAGCAAAAAAAACCAACCAGAAAAATCTTCTCAAGAAGATTGTGATGGTTGTGATAAAAACAAGGATGAACAATCATCCTCTAATTCCGGCGATAAAAACAATTCATCCTCTCAAGATGAAAAAGATTTAGAAACGGAATTATTACAATTAAAAAACGAATTAATCAATGAAAAATTAAAATCTCAAGCAGATTTAGAAAATTTGAAAAAAAGACTTCAAAAAGAAAAAGTAGCAGACGTTAAATACGCTTCTATGAATTTGATTACTGACATGTTAGTTCCTTTAGAACAATTAGGACAAGTTTTAGAAATGCCTACTGAAGACGAAATGTTACAGAAATTTCTCTTAGGTTTTAAAATGATTAACAAGCAAATTAACGACGTTTTAGAAAAAGACGGCGTTGTAGAAATGAAAGCTTTAGGTGAGAAATTTGATCCTAAATATCATCATGCAGTAGAAAAAATTTCTGATGAAAAACAACCCAACGGCGTTAACGTTGCTGTTTTACAAAAAGGCTTTTTATACAAAGATAAAATTATTAAACCAGCTATGGTAAAAGTAAATGAATGGAGTGAAAATAAAAATGGCGAAAACAAATAAAATTATTGGTATTGACTTAGGAACAACTAACTCTTGTGTTGCTGTAATGGAAGGCGGAGAAGCTAAAGTTATTCCTAATGCGGAAGGTAGTAGAACTACTCCTTCAGTTGTAGCGTTTAAAAACGACGAAATAATGGTAGGTGAAGTAGCTAAAAGACAAATGCTTACTAACCCAAACACTATTATTTCTGTGAAAAGACATATGGGTGAGAAAGATTATACTGTTGATGTAAACAACAAAAAATATACTCCCCAAGAAATCAGTGCTATGATTTTAAGAAATTTAAAAAAACAAGCAGAAGATTATTTAGGAGCTGAAGTTAGTGAAGCAATTATTACTGTACCTGCTTATTTCAATGACTCGCAAAGACAAGCAACTAAAGATGCTGGTAAAATTGCTGGTTTAGAAGTAAAAAGAATTATTAATGAACCAACAGCAGCTGCTTTAGCTTACGGTATTGATAAAAGCGAAAAAGAACAAAATATTTTAGTTTTTGACTTAGGAGGAGGAACTTTCGATGTTTCTATCTTAAACTTAGCTGAAGGTAACTTTGCGGTTTTATCTACTTCCGGTGATAACAAACTTGGTGGTGATGATTTTGATGAACGTATTATTGAATTTTTAATTAAAGAATTTAAAAAAGATAATGGAGTGGATTTATCTAAGGATAAAATCGCTACTCAAAGATTAAAAGATGCTGCTGAAAAAGCGAAAAAAGAATTAAGTGGTATTGTTTCTACGCAAATATCTTTACCTTTCATCACTATGAACCCTACAAGCGGACCTCTTCACTTAGAATACACTTTAACAAGAGCTAAATTTGACGAATTAACACGTGATTTAGTAGAACGTTGTTTAGTACCTGTTAAACGTGCTTTAACTGATGCTAGTATGAAAGCGGAAGAAATTGACCAAGTTCTTTTAGTGGGTGGTTCAACCAGAATTCCTGCTGTTCAAGAATTAGTGAAAAAAGAATTGAAAAAAGTCCCTAATAAAAGTATTAACCCTGATGAAGTAGTTGCTATGGGAGCTGCTATTCAAGGCGGTATTTTAATGGGAGATGTGAAAGATATCGTTCTTTTAGACGTAACTCCACTTTCCTTAGGAATTGAAACATTAGGTAATGTTTTCACTAAATTAATCGAAAGAAACACTACTATTCCGACGTCTAAATCACAAATTTTCTCCACTGCTGCTGATAATCAACCTTCTGTTGATATCCACGTTTTACAAGGAGAAAGACCTTTAGCGAAAGAAAATAAAACTTTAGGAAGTTTCCGTTTAAACGATATACCGCCTGCTCCAAGAGGAGTTCCGCAAATCGAAGTATCTTTTGATATTGACGTTAATGGTATCGTTTCTGTTAAAGCGAAAGATTTAGGCACTAATAAAGAGCAAAAAATTACTATTTCTGGAACTGGTTCTTTATCAGAAGAAGAAATTAACCGTATGATTAAAGAAGCTGAAGAAAACGCTGAATCTGATAAAATCCAAAGAGATAAAATCGATACACGTAATAACGCAGAACAACTAATTTTCCAAACTCAAAAAGCTTTAGAAGACTTGAAAGAAAAAGTTAACCCTGAAGAAAAAGCTAAAGTAGAAGAGCATATTAAAAACTTAGAAGAAGCTTTAAAAGGTGATGATCAAACTGTCATCAAAGAAAAATTAGAAACTTTAGAAAAAGAAGCGCAAAACATCACTCTTCAAGCTTATCAACAAGCACAAGAACAAGCTAAAAACGCGCATGATCACGACCACAGTCACGATCACAAACACGATCATAACCATGATCACGATAAAAAAGACGATAAAACAGTTGATGCTGAATTTGAAGAAGAAAAAAAATAATAATCTAATTTAATATTTTAATGAACCAAAAAAAGCCGTTATGACTTTTTTTGGTTTCTTTTATTATCATAAATTATTATTCTAATTAGGAGATTTATTTTGAAACAAAAAAAAGATTATTATAGCGTTTTAGGTTTAACTAAAGAAGCTAGTGCGAGTGAAATTAAATCCGCTTATAGAAAACTTTCTAAAAAATTTCATCCAGATGTTTCTAAAGAGGCAGATGCTGAAAGTAAATTCAAAGAAGTGCAAGAAGCTTATCAAACTTTAAACGACCCTAATAAAAAAGCTAATTATGATCGTTTTGGTCACGCTGGTGATGCTGGTGGTTTCGGCGGTTTTGGCGGTGGTTTTGAAGGATTTGGCGGCGGTGGCTCGTTCAACTTTGAAGATCTTTTTGAAAATTTCTTTGGTGGTTCTGGTTCGAAAAGACAAGGGCGTAACGATAATGTTGGTTCCAACTCGCACATCGAAATTACAATTGATTTTCTCGAAGCTGCTTTAGGAGTGGAAAAAGACATTAAATTCCACGTAGAAGAAGATTGTCAACATTGTCAAGGGACAGGGGCTAAAAACGCTCAAAGCGTACAAACTTGTTCTTATTGTCATGGTAATGGTTATGTTACTATTAACCAACAAACTATTTTAGGCAATATCCCTTCTCAACAAATTTGTCCACAATGTCGTGGCGAAAAACAAACTATTTTACACAAATGTTCTTCTTGTAAGGGACAAAAAAGAGTTAAAAAAGTTAAACAAATGAATTTGCAAATACCGGCTGGTGTAGAAAATGGTATGACTTTAAAATCACCTCAAAATGGTAATGGTGGTCATTTAGGTGCTGCTAACGGTGATTTATTAGTAGATATCAAAGTAAGACCGCATGAACATTTTAAAAGAGATGAAAACAACATTATTACTACCCTTTTCATTGATTTTTATCAAGCTGTTTTAGGGTCTACTATTAGTGTAGCGACTATTTATGGCGATGTGGAACTTAAAATCCCAGCAGGTACCCAAACGGATACTAAGATGAGATTGAAAAACAAAGGAATTGCTTATTTAAATTCTTCTCGTAAGGGAGATCATTATGTTATTATTAAGGTAAAAACTCCTACAAAAATCAGCAATACTGAAAAAGAACTATTTTTGAAATTACAAGAATTAGATAGATTAAATAATAATGTTAAAAAAAATAGGTCTTGGTTTTTTTAACATGGTATTTAAGCTTTAAAAATAAAAAAATATCGCTCTTTTTTTAAATAATTATTATATCAAATTGTTTATATAATTTTTTATGATAATATAAATAAGAGTGATATTTTTTTTATTTATTTAAAGGAAGTGTAAAAAAATGATTTTAGTTAAATTTAGAAGAGATATAGATTTGAAACCTTATTTTTATTACGCCTTAGAAGAATATATTTTAAACAATGTTTTAAAAGATATGGATGAAGTCTTTTTTTTTCTATGGACTATTAAAGGAGTTGTAATAGGTAAAAACCAAGTTATCGAAAACGAAGTTAATTTGGATTATGTTAAAAAACATAAGATTGATCTTTTTCGTCGTCCTACTGGTGGCGGATGTGTTTATAATGATGAGGAAACTCCTCTTTACAGCATCATTACGAAAAGAAAAAACCAAAATTTTACTTTTAAAGAACATTTGAATAAAATTATCTCCCCTTTTAAAAAATTAGGAGTTGATTTATATTTTAGCGGTAGAAACGATATTTTGTTAGATGGTAAAAAAGTCTCTGGAAACGCTTTTTTACAAAACGAAAATGGTATTATCATTCATGGTACTTTACTGTATAATTGTGATATAGACGTAATGGTACGTTGTATTACACCAAGTAATGAAAAATTAATTTCTAAAGGAATTGATAGTGTTTCTGCTCGGGTGACTAATTTAAAAGACCATTTAGATGGTATGTCAAAAGACGAATTAGTACGTTATTTAGAAAAAGATTTAGCGCAAAAAGAATATGTTCTCAGCGAAGAGGAAATAGCTAAAGTTGAAACCTTGGCGCAAAAATATTCTTCCGAAAATTGGTTATATTTTGAACATCCTCAGTATTCTAAAACTTTGAAAAAACATTTCCCTTGGGGCAAATTAGAAGTTTTATTAGATTTAAAACAAGGTAAAATTCAACAAATGAATTTAAGAGGCGATTTCTTTCATAAAGAAGATAATTTAACCTTATTTACGGACCAATTTATCGATGTTTATTATCGCAAAGAAGATTTAGAAACAGTCTTAAAAACTCATCATATAGGTGATTATATTTTAAACGCTAATAATCAAGATTTATTATCTTTATTAGAAGAAGGACTATTAATTTAAAAAAATAAAAAAATTATTTCTCTTTTTAGTAAAAATAGAAATAAAAAATGTATAATGAAAGGAAGGGATATGAATAAAAACAAGAAACAAGTTTTATTAAAAAAGATGATTGTTGTTTCACTTCTTATAGCAATTTCTTTCTTTTTAGAGATGGTCTTTGTTAAATTATTTCACGGCGGACATCATTGTCATACTACTTTAATAAGAATAGAATTATTACCTCTTATTTTGATAGGATTTTTATTCGGATGGAAATTCAGTTTCTTTTCTAATTTATTATATGTAGCAATTCATATTTGCATGGAATATGCGATGGATAGACATTTTTTTGAATTGCTTTTAAAAGATACAGATTCGAAAACGGTATTATTTTTAGGCTTATTATTTTTTGTATTTGTGATGCCTTATTTAGCTTGTACTATTTCAGGTTTTTTTCACCGCAAAGATTTAAGACATTTATCACAAGGTAAAGTTATTGCAGGAAGTTTGTCGTTAATAGCAATTGTTCAAATTATTTCTTATGCCATTTTTTCTTTTTTACTTTATAATAAGCAGGCTCATGCAATTTTACATGAATACGAAAGCGTTATCAAGGATTCTAATCTACCATATAAACTAATTTTTGGTTATTACACATTATCTGTTGTTTTACAAAATATAGTGATTGGTTTTATTTTGTATTTTTTGAATCCTATTTTAAAAGTAAATTTAGAAAGTTTTTCGTTAGAATAAAAAAATTGAATAATTTTCTTTTGCAAAAAATTATTCAATGAATTTGTCTACTACTTTAAGATAATCAATTCTCGGATTATAATTAAACGGAATACTAAAGAGCTCTTTTTCAAAAATTTGATAACTGATACTTTTAGCCTTCTTATTGTTTAAAAAATTAGTTAAAAAATCAATCGGTAAATAAAAATACTTATTTTTAACTTTAAAATGAACAATAAAAAAAGCGATTCCGTTAAATTTTTGTGTTCTTTGTAAGATCTCTATTTGGTGTTGAGGAATATTGCTCAGTGGAAAACTATTTTTATTGTTAGTTTCTTTAACATCGAAAGATAAATATTTACCTTTGTAAATACCGTGATAATCTGGTAGAGAAGAAGTACGATAATAAGCTTCCACTATTTTAGCTTGTTTTCTTTGAGGGTATTCTACCCTTACTACTTGGATAGGGATTTCGTTTTTATAAACCAACGCTATTTCTTGTTCTTGATAAAAACGATTAGTTAAATTAATATCTCTCTCTAAATTAGCACCTAAATTACTTTTGTTGCTGATAACGTTATTTTTTTCTTTTTTGAAAGGGTAATCCATGGATATTATTTATCTACTTTCTAAGATTTTATTTTTCCTTTATTGAAGGACGAATTAAAAAAAATAATTTTTAACAATTTCCATTATAAAATAATTTTTAACAATTTCCAAAGATTAATAAAAATTTTTGTTCAAGGAGTATAAATTACATTTCATGAAAGAAATAAATTTTTTTGCCTTAGGTGGTATAGGAGAAAATGGAAAAAATTTTTATTTATTGAAAGTAGATTCTTCTTATTTTATTTTAGATGCAGGACTTAAATATCCTAATGTAGTCGCTAATGGGATAGATTGTGTTATTCCTGATTATCATCGCTTGGAATCTATCAAAGATCAAATTAAAGGTATTTTCATCACTTCGGCTTTCGAAACTCATTCTGGCGCTTTGCCATATATGATTGATTATTTAGAAGACGTACCGGTTTACGCTTCGGACTTCGCTATTGAAGTTTTAAAAATAAATTTACACCAAAATAATGTCAATCCGCATAATATCGAATTTAGAGCTGTTCAAGACAAATCAGTGATAGATTTTGGCAATACTAAAGCGCATTTTTTTGGGATATCTCATTTTTTACCGGAATCTTTAGGGGTTGCTTTTGAAACTGCGCAAGGATTAATAGTATATATTAGTGAGATGCATTTTGTTCAATCTAAAGATGTTAATTTCCAAACTAACTTTGCTTATTTATCAGAGTTATCGCAAAAAGAAGTTTTAGCGTTAGTACCTGCTTCACAAGGTGCTTTCAGCATTATTAATCAGAAAAAAGAAGAAATTTTAGAATACTATTTGAGTAGTTATTTCGCTAGTATAGAAAACAATATTATTATTTCTTTTTTAGTGCCTGATTTATTAAAAATTCAGTTAGCGATTGATTTAGCTTTAGAAGCTAATTTAAAAATTGTTATTTTAGGGCGTAAAAGTGAAAAAATTATTGATGTTGCTTTACAAAAAAATTATTTAAAAATTCCTGAAAAATCTTTAATTAATTTAAAATCATCGACTGATTATTTAAAATATAAAAATTTAGTGGTGATAGTAGTAGGAAAACGTTTTGAACCTTTTTACAGATTGCAAAGAATGTGTAAACAAACTGATCGTTTAATGAAACTACATCCTAAAGATAAGATTTTATTATTATCTATTGAAGCCACTGGAGTGGATAAAATTCAAAATAAAACAGTTGATATTTTAGCTAGAAATGGCTTTATTGTGGATGTTTTAGAAAAAGATTTATTAAAGTCTTCTTCTTATAATTATGAAGAGAATTCTAAATTAATGCTGCATTTATTAAAACCTAACTTTTTAATTCCTGTTGCGGGCGAATATAGACATCAATACCAAATGAAGAAAAACGCTCTCAAATTCAATTATCCTAATAATAAAATTTTCTTATTGGAAAATGGTGATGTTTGGAATTATGATTTTAAAAATAAACCTTATGTCAAAAGAAATTTTTTCAAAAATTTAGGGGAAATTTTAATTGATGGAACGCCGGTTTTAGAAGGTAATGATTTCATTTTAAAAGATAGAGAGCTGTTAGCTAATGATGGTGTGATCATCATTGTTTGTAATCTAGATTTAAAAGCCAGAGAAATCGTGGGCAATGTGGAATTAATTAGCAAAGGTTTTTTAAACAAAAGCAACACGGATGCGACTTTCGGGAAATTAAAAGATTTATTCGCTAAAATAAGTAAAGGCTTTTTAATGAATAATAAACAAGTTAAATGGAGCGATTTTAAAAATAGCTTAAGAGAAGATTTATCTAAGTTTATTTATAAAGAAACAAAAAAGAAACCAGTGGTTATTCCTGTTTTAATTTCTATCGCCCGTTAAGAAAAGCCTTCTTTAAAAAAAACGATCAAGAAAGGAAAAAAGGTTGAAATATATTAAATGGAAATGATCAATCAAAACGTTTCTCCGAAAGATTTTGATATTGTCTTTTACGCCTTGGGCGGATTAGGCGAAGTCGGTAAAAATATGTATGTCTTTGAAATCGATCAAAAGATTTTTATTGTCGATTCAGGTATTTCTTTTTCTGATGATTCCTTTTTAGGGGTCAACTATATTATTCCTAGTTATGAATATTTACTGCAAAACGAACATAAAATTGTGGGTTTATTTATTACTCACGGACATGAAGATCATATCGGTAGTATACCTTTTTTATTAAAAAGAATCAGTATTCCTAAAATTTATGTGACGGGTATTGCTTATGATTTAATAGAATTGAAATTAATCGATTATAAATTAAATAAATATATCAGTATTTTAGAGAAATACAATCATAATTCTAAATTTGTTTTTGATAATACAGAAGTATCTTTCATTCGTTTGAATCACTCTATTCCGGATACTTTTGGTATTGCTTTTAAAAATAACGATAATGTGGTTTTTTATACAGGAGATTTTAAAATCGATAATACTCCTGAAGGTCCTTTAGCGGAATATTCTAAATTATCTGATTTAGGTAAAAATGGTGTTTTATGTTTATTTTCTGATTCCACTAATTCCCAAAACGAAGGGATGATTCAGTCGGAGCACAAAATTGGGGCTACGATTAATCAACTTTTTTATAAAATCAAAGGGAGAATAGTCATTGTTACTTTTGCTTCTAACTTTTACCGCATTAAACAAATCATTGAAGCTAGTGTTTTAACTGGTAGAAAAGTGGCTGTTTTTGGTAGAAGTATGGAAAAAGCGATCGAAACCGGGATGAAAAACGGTTATTTAAAAATTCCGAAAGACACTATTTTAAATAACAATGATATTGAGAAATACGATGATGTGACTTTACTTTGTACGGGTTCTCAAGGGGAACCGTTAGCGGCTCTGAGTAGAATGGCTAATGGGATCCATAGACAAGTTAAATTAAACCAAAAAGATACGGTTATTTTTTCTTCTTCCCCGATTCCTGGCAATCAAGATAGTATTAATAAAATCTTGGATTTACTCTTTAAAATGGATGTGGAAGTCATAACCCACGGTTTATTGGTAGATACGCATACTTCCGGTCACGCTAGTCAAAATGATTTAAAATTAATGTTGAATTTAATTAAACCGAAATATTTTATTCCCGTTCATGGTGAACATGTGATGTTAATTCATCATAAAAGATTAGCGATTGAATGTGGTGTAGAACCGGATAATATTTTAATTTTAGATAATGGTGATGCCGTAGGTATTAGTCAAGAAAAAACTCAATTAATTGGCCGTGTGCCTTCGGATAATATTTATATTGATGGTTCGGGCGTAGAAGATGTGGGTAACCTGATTTTAAAAGAAAGAAGAATTTTAAACGAAGAAGGACTGTTATCAGTTGTTATTAGTATCGATTTAAAACAAAAGAAAATTCTGAACTTTCCGATGATTGTTTCCCGTGGTTTTATTTATATGAAAACTAACCAAGAATTGATTAAAAAATTATCTTCTGATGTTAAAAAAATGGTGCAAAACCTCTTACGCTTAGATAAGGTCAATAAAAGTTATTTGAAAAAATCTGTGATTGATTTTATTACCCCAAGGATTTATGAATCCACTTTAAGAAATCCGATTATTATTCCGATTATTTTAACGGTTTAAAGTCTTAAAAAGATCTTAATAATACCAAATGAAAAGATTAATTATTGCTTTTTATTTTGTTAAGATTAAGCTTTCCTAATTTAAAATATAAGTATTGAAAAGAAAAAAGCTTTATAAAAAAAGTTATTTTTAAAATGATTAAAGGAGAAAATAAAATGAGTGCTAAAAACAATAATCAACGCTACCTTTTAACAGACAACGTAGCTGTAGAAGTTAAAGTGAGATATGTTAAACAAAATAATAAAAACGTAAGAGAATGGTATACTAATAATTTAACAACTAATTATGATGGTAAAAATTATTCTTTTGATGAAGTGGTTTTAGTCTTCGGTCATATTGATAGCGATAATCCCGAGTTTTTCTTACAACCTGGTCAAAAAGTTAAAGTTTTAGGCGGAAACCTGAACTCTCTTGATACATCAGTTAAAAACAATGTTTTAACAATCGATAAATTCCAACAATTAAGCGACAAAACACAAAAATAATTAATAATTGCTTGTTTTTTGTTAATAGACATTTTCTTACGAAATAAGATTAAATTGGTTTTTAAAATAGTAAATTTGTTCAAGTTAAGATTTAGCTTAATAATTTAAACTCCCATAAAAACATTTCTTAATTTTTAAAGTAGTAATCGAGAATGTCTTTTTATTTTAAAAAAAATTTTTAAAGGTTAGAAAAGAAAAGATGCCAGAATTACCAGAAGTCGAAGTCATTATTCGTCATTTACATCAAAAATTGATTAACCGCACTATTAAAGGGATAAAAGTTTTTTATGAACCGATCGTGCAAAATATGGCTCATTTTAACCAAATGTTAAACCAAACTTTTTTAGACGTGCAAAGAAAAGGTAAATATTTACTTTTTTTCTTAAGTGATGATTGGGTTCTTGTGGGACATTTAAGAATGGAAGGCAAAGTATATTTAAAACCGCAAAAAGAATGTCTAGAAACGGGTAAACATGAGTATTTTCGTCTTTTGTTAGATAACGATATGGTGTTGCAATATTATGATTTTCGTAAATTCGGGCGTTTTTTGTTATTTAAAAAAGATCGTTATTTAGAAGAAAGCAAATTAGAGCATTTAGCCCTTGATCCTTTTTTGATTCCTGTCAAGACTTTATACGAGCGTTTACAAAAAACGCGTGTCGCGATCAAGACGGTTTTGTTAAACCAACGCATTATTTCCGGGATTGGTAATATTTACGCTAACGAAATTTTATTTGCTGCGCGGATTCATCCAGAAACTAAAGCAGCCCATCTTAATTTCCCTCAAACGCAATTAATTTTAACTAAAGCGCAAGCTATTTTAAAAGAATCGATCGCTTTAGGGGGCACTACTATTAGTACTTTTGATGCTTTAGGAAAAACCGGGTCTTTTCAAAATAAACTCTTAGTGCACGGTAAAGATAAGCAAAATTGTGTAGTTTGTCAAAATAAAATTGAAAAAAGAAAAATAGGCGGACGTGGTTCTTATTTTTGTTCTCATTGTCAACCCGTGATAACTAAAAAAGCTTGATTATTTAAAAAATATTTTTTTAAAGGAGATTCATAGTGTTTACTTTACAAAATTTTAACGTTCATAATCGTAATATCTTATCTCATGAAGAACAAAAAATTTTAACTTTATTGTATCAGCCCTTAATAGGGACAGACACGATAGGGCTTTATTACACTTTATCTTTTTTAAACACTAATGATCTTGCGGAGCCTAATTTGATTCATCAATTTTTATTGGATTTATTAAACATTGATGAAAAAACTTTTTTTCAATTGAAAGACAAGCTAGAAGCGGTTAATTTATTAACGACTTATCAAAATAAAAAAAAAGAGCATCTTTATTCTCTAAATCCTCCTTTAAGCGCGGTTTTATTTTTTCAAGATCCTCTTTTGAGTCAATTCTTATTAAGCGAAGTCGGCGAACATATCTATTTCTCTTTGGAAAAGATATTGCTACCCGAAAATTCGTTGAATTTAACTACTTATCAAAACATGAGTAAACATTTTACTGATGTTTATCATTTTGAAAAAATTAATCCTCAAGAAACTTTAAATACTTTTAAACACAATAATGAAGAAAAAAAACAAGCCACTGTCTTGCAAAAATATTTTAATTATGAAACTTTTTTAAACCATTTATCAGAAAGATTTAAAAAACCTTTTTTATTGGAATGGCAAAATATGGATTATATTATTAAATTAGCTTTTGTGTACGCTTTAACGCCTGAAGAAATGGCTACTTTATACCAAGATAGTTTTCGTAATAATTATGAAGATGATCTAGATTTAAACCATTTAAGAAATAGCTTAAATCTTAAATTTTCTCAAAGTAACGCTAAAATTCAAGCTTTAAGTAATAAAAACTTAAAAACAGAAACTAACGAAATGATTCTTTATTTGAAAAATTCTCATCCGCATCGAATTATTAAGAATTTTAGTAAAAATAAACGTTTTGGGGCTGGTTTGTATGATATTGTGTTTTTATTATTGAAAAAAACAGAGGTTGAAATTGGGGTTATTAACGCTTTAATTATGTATGTTTGTAAGATAAAAGCTCATAAAGATGATTCTTTTATTTCTTATAATTATTTTGATACCATTTTAAAATCTTGGACTAAAAAAGGGATTGTAACCACCGAGACGGCTTATGATTACCTGATGGAAGAGAACGTCTTTAAAACTAGCAAAAAAGACAATAAAAACAGTCCTAAATGGTTAGATGATTTCAAAAAAGAATTAGGATTTAAAAATTAAAAGGTGTAATGATGGTTGTATTAAATAAAAAATATTTAGAAGAAATGAAAGAAGTTATCGCTAACGATCCGGAGACTAAAAACTTAAAAGTCGAAGATAAAGATGTCATGATGGTTTTTAATTACCTACAAAACAAGAATAAAGATCATCGTTTTGGTTATAAACAAGTTTTAAAAACTAAACCTTATCTACATATTAAATTACAAGAAACATCCGCGACCAAACATATTGATTTGAAAAATAACTTAGAACAAAATAATATTTTATTTAACCAAGATTTAAAACTAGAAGAAGTATCTTTAAACGCTTTTAAAATTAATAATTTAGTGCAAGAAAAAGTTTTGCAAAAAACTCAAGAAATGATCAGCTCTTTTGATCGTGTTAAAAACGGCTTTTATCTTCATGGTCATTTTGGGACAGGAAAAACTTTCCTTCTTAAAGCTTTAACTAAAGAATTAATCGATAAAAACATCTCAGTTTTATTTATTTTTATGCCTGATTTAGCGCGTCAATTTAAAACTACTTGGTATAGCGATCTCTTAGAAAAAAAACTTCATTATTTGAAAAAAGTGCCTTGCTTAATTTTAGATGATATTGGTTCGGAAAACATGACTTACTATTTTAGAGATGATATTTTATTACCTTTATTATATTATCGTTTTGAACATAAATTACCCACTTTTTTTAGTAGTAATTTTGATTTAGAAGGCTTATTTAATTACTTCAAATCTTTCCAAGATTTCAATAGTGAAATCAAAGCTTATAAAATAGTTAACCTGATTAAAAAAAACACCTCTATCTATAACTTTTCGGCTTCAAACGAAGAGTTTTAAATCAACTTTATTATCTTTTGGATAATAATTAAAATATTTTCTATAAATTAAAATAGTTTCCCTAATAAAAAAACCTCTTAAAAAGAGGTTTTTTTATTAGATGAAAAAGAACCATTAAGCCTTTCTTAAAAATCAAACTAGTTTATTAGCTTTGAAAAAGTCATATAATTGGTTTTTTTCGATACTAGGAGCGACTAATTGAGCGTTTTGTAAGACTTCTTCGTATTTAGTGTTACCCATCGCGATACCGATATCCGCTAGTTTTAACATTTCAATATCGTTGTGTCCATCACCAATACAAACTACTTGGTAATCCGGATATAGTTCTTGTAGTTTTTGAATACCAGAAGCTTTGTTGAAATAACGATACACTAAATCACTTCTCCCTGGACGAGAAAAATAAGGTTTTAAAACTTCTATTTCTTGGGAGAATTTCTCTACTACAGCATTATCTTCATGGAAAGCCCACATTTGGTAAACATCATAATCTAACGTCTCAACAGCGAAATTTTCATTAACGTTGATTTGTTGACCTTCTTTAATAATCCATTTTCTTTTGCCGTCAGTTTCGATTAATTTTTCGACATCAGAATTAATCACTACAATCTCTCTTTGATCTAAACCAATAATGCCTAAACCAATAGAATACTCTTTGCCTTTATTAATGATTTTGGTTAATAACTCTTTGGAAAGTTTTTGTTCGTGGATAGTTTTTTTATCAGCGATAATATAACTCCCGTTCATTAACACTAAATTTTCAAAAAGAGGCAATAAATCGCCTAAATTAGATATTCCTCCACGGCTTCTACCGGTGGCTATTCCTAATTTAACATTAGGATCTTTAGCTAAAGCTTGAATTAATTGACGAGTTTGGGGGTGGATAACATACTCTCTAGTCATTAAAGTACCATCAATATCAAAAAAAAATAATTTTTTCATTAAAAAAACCTCACTTTTGTTTTTTGTTTAATTGTTTTTTAAAAAAAAGAACGTTAAAAAAGATATTACTTCCTTCAGAGAATCTTTCTTTTTTGATCTTGGAAGGAAATAAAAAGCTTACATTCATTATATTATAATATTTTTGTCATAAAGTCAAATTTTTTATTCATTTTAAGATAAGAAAGAATAAGCTCTAAAAGGGTTAAAAAAGCTTGTTTTTATTAAAGGTGATAATTTTATATTAGAAATATTTTTAAGAAAGAAAAAACCACTAAAATTAGTGGTTTTTTAACTATCTTTAGTTAAGTGAAAAGATAGAAAGGATTAAAGATTATTATTTTAAAGGAAACGTATTTACAATCTTGTCGATATCATCTTTATAAAGAGTTTCTTTTTCAAATAATAAAGCACGAACTATTTCTTCTAATAAAGCTGAATTGTTTTCTAACATGTTTTTAGATTCTTGAATGTATTTATCGTAATTAGGATCATTAGGCACTATATTCATGTTTTTCATCAATTCATAAGCAACATAGTTGTCGGATCTTTTGTTAGAATCTTCATGGTTTCTCTGCCCTGAACCTAAGCCTATTCTTCGTTTAATTAATTTATATTGTTCATTTAATCTTTTTTCACTAGCGGTGCCGGCTAACGTCATTAAGAGTTGTTGTTTTTTATCAGATAGAGGACTCGCATTCGCTACAGTAACACCCTTATAACTTTCTTTTTCATTAGGTATGATAGTGACGAAACTTATTTCATTATTGCCTTTTAAATTTCCTATAACATGTCCGGTTTCATGATAAGCAGTTTTAGCTACGCCGTCAAGCAAACCTATTTTAAAACAATTTTTATCATACTCCAAATATAAATCTTTAATTTTTTTGGATTGTTCGTTCGCTTGAATAAAAGCGTTTTCAAATTGTGTTCTTAATGTTTTAATGTTTGCTTTGTTTTCGTTAATGAGGCTTTTTTTGCCTGAAATTTCGGACTTAAGGTCTCTTATAAGCCGTTGTTTTAAATATTCAATGTTTAACAAAGAATTGTTTTCTTTGCGATCAAGGGCATGTTGATTAATTTCTTTGTCTAAACGAGCAATTTCTTCTTCTTTAATTTTTATCAATGTTTTTAATTCTTCTATTTTTGCTTGTAATTCATTTATTTTGTTTTTAATATCTGTCCTTTTATTTTCATAAAATTGTATGTCTTGTTTTTTTAATCCAATTAAAGTTTCTAACGTATCAACTGTCCTTTCTGTTAGAGGTTCTTTTTTGATTAATTTAATTAAACTTTCGTTAAATTTTATGTTTTTTTCTAAATAATTTATGTCACCGTTTAAATATGTTGCTTCCCTATTTAAATTTGATAAATTTTCTATGTTTACAAGAGGAACCAAAGAAGCGAATGAATAAGAATCAATTTCTTTTTGCAAAGCTTCTATTTCTTGTTTTTTTGTTTTAATTTTTGTTTTTAAATCAAGCGTTTCCTTTTTATCTTTTTCTATTTCGTCTTGAGACTTTTTAATAGTTTGTTCATTTGTGTCTTCTTGTCTGGAAACCCAATCCGGACTTGATTCCCGATTAAACCTCACTTTTTGACCTTCTAAGAAAACAATAAAAGCATTTGATTCCCAGCTTAATCTCTGATACTCGTCGCTGATCCTTCGTTGTTGATTGATTGTTCCTGCGTGATCGTTTATTTCTTTCTCATGCGCATTTATTTCTTTTGATATTTCTCCTCTTTTTTTGTTTTTTTTATCAATAAGATTTGTCAATCTTTGTATTTCTTGAACGATTGAATTTTCATATTCTTCGTTTTTTTTTAAAATAGGATGTTGTTCATCCATTTCAATATCTGTTTCAATGGTTTGTATTAAAGTTTCTAAATAAGCAATATTTTCTTGTTTTATCAATTTATCAACAGAATCAACGTTTAAATAAGTATTTTTTAAACTTTCGATTTGATCTTTTATTTTTCTTTTTAGTTCTTCTATGTCTTTTAAAGCCTGTTTTATCAATCCTTCTTGTGTTTTCGTATTTTTGTAAGTTGTATCAATTTCTTTTTCAATGTCTTGTAGTTTTGACAATTCATTTTTTATATTACCGTATTCATTTTGGAAAAATGTTTGATTTAATCGAAGTTTTTCTTCTAACAAATCTCTTCTTTTTTCGTATAAATTATTTAAATCCGTATTTGATTTTTCTTCAGTGTCGTTGAATTGATTAATGCTGTTGGTTTGTTTTCCGGTTTCTCCATTAACATAAGTTCTGAACTTATTGCAATGTTTAACAAATTTAGGATCAGTTTCTAATTTATTTTTCATTTTTGCAGTATATTTTTTATTTTTGTCCATCAATTCTTGTAATTCTTTGTTTCTTCTATCTTTTTCTGTTGCATATTTTGTCGTTAATTCAACAATCTTGTCATTAATATCTTGGCTTGTTTCTGCAATTAATTCATTTAAAGCTTCAAATTTGCCACGTATTTTTTGGTAGTGATCAAAACTAGTTTTATAATTTCTGTAATCTTCTATGGGGTTGCCATCTGGATATGTATTACTAGTTTCTTTATCTTTTTTGCTTAAATCACTTATAAATTTAGGTTTTTGAATGGAAACAAATTGTTCTATAATTTGGTTTTTTAAAACATTTGAACCATAATCATTATTTGTAGGGATTTGATCTAACATATTTAGATTAACTTGACGTTTTTCATCAACTTCTTGTTTAATCTCTTCAAACTTTTTAATCCATTCATCTAATTCTGCATTTTTAACATCAATTAAGTTTTTTAAAGCAGCCATTTCGTTAAAATGGGTTTTAAGCATTTCATGAAATGTTTGATCAATTGTAGTAGGTCGTTTTAAATCTCCCCACTCTTTATTGATTTTATCAATTTGTTCTTTAATCAAGTTATTGTGTTTACTAATGTGATCTTGTTCTGTTTTAATATGTTCGATTAATTTATTAGCTTCTAGTTTTAAATTGTCAATTTCTGTTTTTTGGTCTAATAAATTAATACCGTCCAGACCTTGTTCTTCTTTAATTTTGCGGTATTTTTGATCAATGTTGTCTGTTTTCTTTTTGATTAGTGTTTCAAAAGCCTTAATTTTATTTTGAATTGTTTCTAAAGTTAATTCAATATTGGCTTCGTTAGTTGTTTGAAGTTTATCTATTATCGTTTTAAAAGCGTTTAAAACATCTTGAAAAAGCGGAGCTTCTTTATTTTCTGACGTTAAAAAAGCTTTGAAACGTAATTTTAAATCTAGCATATGTTTTTGATATGTTTGTTCTAGATCTTTAGGAATTAGTTGAAAGTTTTTATCATTTTCTTCGTATGATTCTTTTGTATTTTTTTCAAATTGTTGATTTAAAGTAGTTATTTTCTCTAAAATAAGGTAATTTTTTTGTAAAAAATTGTCTTCAAATTGGAATTTATGTGCTTCGAAAATAAAATCAACCCCTTGGTTAATAGGTTCCAGAGGGATATCTTTTAAAAAGATATTTAATTCTTCTTTTAATAAGATATTTAATTTTTTTTTTAATGAAGATAAATTTTGTTTTCCTTCTGGTGTTAAATTTTGTTCTTCTTCTGGCGTTAAATCTGTTTTTTCGATAACATTTTTTTCTAAAGCCTGATTGAAATTTTCTTTTTTGTTTTCAATTTGTACTTCTAATTTGTGTCTGATTTCGTTTAATTTTTTTTGATTATCTTTGAACTTACTTAATAAGTCGTAATAAGCGTTATAAAGATCAGTTTTAATTTGTTTTCCGGCAATATCAGTAGTGAGAATATAAGGGAAATTTCTAACAATTGCTGATCCATCGCTTGTAGGATGAGTATAATTATTAACTTTAGTATGATAACCTCTTGTGTTGGCGTACGCTCGTCTTTCTTCAACTGAGTTGAAAACGATGTCTACCTTTTGTCCTAAAATGTTGTATTCGTTCTTTCGATTTTCCAATGCACCTTCTGGTGTTGTTTCGTATTTTTGACCATTGTAAATAGTGTTTCCTGATCTAAAATATTCTTCATGATATTCGCGTTGCTTCTTATAAGCTTGTCGAATTTCTTCTTCTTTTCTTTCTCTTTCTTCTTCTTTTCTTTCTAATTCATCGTTTTTAGCAACATTATTAATCCATTCTGTGGTCACATTATTAAAATTACTAGGATTAAATTCTTTTGGCTTATCATTTGAATTAACTATTTGTCGAGGAATAACGCTATCAATCCGTGCTTGATTAACATTATTAAAATTGCTAGGATTAAAAGGTCTTGGTTCCTTGTTCGGATCCGGCATGGTTGGAGGAATAACGCTATTAATCCATTCTGCCGTCACATCTTTAAATTTATCCGGATTAAATTCTTTTGTTTTATCATTTGAATTATCTGTTTGTTGAGGAACAACGCTATTAATCCATTCTGTGGTCACATTATTAAACTTATCCGGATTAAACGGTATTGGCTGAGAAACCGTTTGCCGATTAGCAGATTTGGAATTATATTCCTCAGCTCTTTGAATTTGAGACCTTATTTGTTGTTCTTTTTCTTGACTATAAGCACTTATGACGTTATTATTAAAAAAAAGAGAAAAAAAAGATAATAAAGAAAAGATTATAAAAATAATTAATTTTATGCTTTTATAAAAACTATTCTTTTTTATATTCATTTTTCTATTACCTTTTAATTATTATTTGGTTGATTATTGTTATTTGATCGTATGTGTAATTTTGTAAAGTCTTCATCATTAATCGCGCCTAAATATTCTGAAGAATTACCGATTAATTCCGCTAAAGCTTCTTCTAAATCAGAAATTAAAATTTGACCGTGACCATGGAAACCTGCATTAGCAGCAGCTTTATCTATCAAATGAGTTAATTTACGATTGGAACCAAGCAAGTAAAAGTGTTTTTTAACTCTTTCGGTTAAATCGTGTAATTTTTTTCTCTCTTTTTCTTCAGGAGTTCTTGTATCGCCGAATTCAGACGGTTCTAAAGCGCCTTGTTCTTCGATTACTCCTAAAGCATCCATTTTATAACCTTTGTCAGTTATCGCCTTAGCAAATTTATCAGGAATTTCCATAGCTCTATTTAATTTAGCCACAATAACTTCTAAATATTTTTTAGCTAAAGGATCCATATCCAATTTGCCGCTTATAATTTTTAAAAACCCTAATCTTTCTTCTTTTTTCAAATAACCAACATAAGTTTGATCTAAACGACTTCTAATAGCATCATCAATGGTATTTAAGTGATTGGTAGCAGCGATAAAATAAAAAGGACGATCTGGATCAGTTCCTACTCCATCTAATTCACTTAAAAAAAGACATGTTTTTACATTTTGAGCAGCACTAATATTCGGTAAAGTTCTTTCTTTTAAAACTTCTTCCGCTTCATCCACAAATATAATACTAGGTGAATTGGTTTTTGCTTTAGAGAAGACTTTTTTAATTTCTTCTGTAGTAGAATCAGGAGTTAGAGTGTAAAAAGACATTTCCGCTTTTTTAGCGAAAGCTTTAGCTAAATAAGTTTTACCGGTTCCCGGCGGGCCGTAGAAAATAGTCCCTTTTGGGTGAGCTATTTCTTCTTTCCATTCTTCTACAACTTGTATTTGAGTTTTTCCATCCGGTTGTACGACAGCTTCTTTTCTATCTTCATTTCTTAACGTATAATTTGATTTGTTTTCTAACTGAAAACGATGAATTACTTTTTCTAATTGAGCTTTTTGAGTTTTCATTCCGTAAACTTTGCCCCAATCAGGAAAACTTCCCCAGTTGAAATCGGGCGGCGATAAGGCTTCTACTAAAGCACTATTATTGCCACTTCCGCTACTTTTAACTGGTTTATTATTATTTCTATTATTATTTAAACTTTGCTTATTATTTGTTGAACTTGTTTGATTTGGGTTTTTCGCAGCACCAATTAAAGTTAACGAAAACACTATTAATAAAAACAATAAGGAAACTGATAATAACAATAAAAATTGTTTTTTATTAGTGAGTTTTTTTTGTTTCATTTTCTTTCCTTTTTATATTTAATTTGATCAATCTTTTAAAATTTTGTATCAAATGAATTTATTTTTTAATCATTGGGTCAAAGAGATCTTAACTTTTGAAGCAATTGAATAAGTTCCTCTCTTGAACTTTTTATAATATGTTTTCTTAATTCTTTACTTATTTTTGGTAATTCTTTTTTGATTTCTCCCCATGCTGTTTTTTCTTCTGCTGAAATTTGCCCTGTTCCTTCTAAAGTTGTTATTTCGTCCGGCATGTCTTTGGCTAATGATAAAATAGCAGCAAAAGGGTTTAAGTAATTGCGTATTGTATTTATGTTTGCATATTTGTTTTCTGTTTTTTGTTTTTTTTCCGCTATGAATGTTGTTCTTGCATCTTTCTCATTATGATTCAAATTTGACAAGTCTGTTGTATGTTCGTCTAAAGAATTAACTTGTCTTTGAAGAGTGTTAGAAACTTCGATGAAAAATTTCATCATTTGAGCTAATTCTTGCTCTTCGCGAGTGTTGCCTGCTTGAAATTTTTGCAAATGGGTTTCAAAGATTTTTTTAACTTCTTTATCAGTAGTTCTTTCGTTTCTTATTTTTTCTATTTGTGTTAGTGTATTTTTAATTTTTTGGGTTGCTTCACTTATTGTTTGTTTTTCTCTGTTTATTATTGCGTTATTCACATTTTCTGTTTCTGTTATTTTTGAACTTTGTTTTAATAATTCTTTAATTTTCGCTAATATTTCTGTTGGCGTTTCTGTTTGGTCATCGTCTTCTTCTTCGTTATTCCCCTGCGAATTTGTTCCCTCTGATAGATTGGCTGGCGTAGGATTATTCTGATTATTTGGCGAACTTGGTTTCTTTGTTTTTTTACCTAAAGGTTGAGAGGCAAGCGTTTTCTCCTCTTGTTTCTTAATGCGTTGTGATAAATGATAGTAAGCGGCAATATTCATAGCTAAAAGAACTATCAAACCGACAGTAATTAAAATTACTTTTTTATTTTTTTTAAAAAAATTCATTTTTTTATTTTCCTTTCAGGTTTTTTAAATTGTCATATTTTTGGTTAAATATTTAATCGTTCTATAATCTCTGTGTTTTGTAAAAATTCTTTAATATTTGTTTGTTGTGGATCTTGAATTTCATCCAGAAGTAAGTTTTTATTTTTCATCAATGGAAATTCCAATTTTGTTGTTGTTTCGTTATTGTTTGTAAAATTGGAAGTCCATGTATCCTCTAATGTTTGATCATTTTTAAAATTATTAAAAAAATCATCAAAATCTAATGTTTGTTTGGAAACATCATTTGAAAAACTTTCTTTAAACTTGGTTTCAAAGTTTTTTTTGTCTTTTTGATCTGTTTTTTTCAACATATCTTCCGCTATTTGAAACATTTCTTGACGAGTTAAAAACGGATAATATTTATTTTCTTTTTGTTTTTCTTGAAAGTCATTATAATCTGTTAATTCGTCTAAAAAGCGAGCATATTGTTGTGATTGATCATAATTTAAATATTCTTCATCTTGATGGTCAATGTTTTTTGGATTAAAAATGTTTTGAGCACCGTTTTTTACAGTGGAGCTTGATATTATTTTTTGTATTGTCAACCAATCAGGATTTATTGTTCCTTGATTTTGATTCGCTTCTCTCTTTAACGCTTCTTGTCTCCATTTAAAAGTTTCATCTCCTTTGGGTAAATGATTATCAACCACATTTAAAAGTAAATTTAATTGAAGTATTTCTCCAGGAATGGTGTTATTGCTATAATCATTTTCAATATCGTTGACAAAAGGATTGTGAGCGATTTGTTCTGCTTTTTTTAAACGATGGGTGGCTGTTTTTTTTAAATTTAAAAGGAGTTTATGGTTGACTAGAACATTTCTTTCTAATAAAATTTCTTGTAAATCATTTTTTAATTTCTCTATTTTAATTAATTTTTCAACAAAAGAAATTATCTTTTTTATATCTGCGGAATTGGTGTCATTAGTTTTTTGTTGTAGTTTATTATGATCATCTCTGTTTAATAATTCTGGTTGCATCTCCTTAACAGTTAATAATTGATTATTGTCGTTAATATTGTCTTTTATGTAGTTTTTAACTTCCGGTAAGTATTTATCTTTTAAATGTGTAAAATCTTTTATTTCGTCTTCTAATTTAGCCAATTCTGCTTTTAATTGTTCAAGTTCTTGTTCTAATTGTTGTTTTGTCTGTTTCAAAATTAGTTTGTCAGAATTTAACTTGTTGAATTCGTTTTCTAAAGTTGTGTTTTTACCTTGTAAAATTATTATATTTGGATTTAAATCATTTGTAATGTAATTTTCTTTATCTGTTTTTTGTTTTTTTAAAAAAGTGATTTCTTTATTTAAATCATTAATAGAATTTTCGAATTGCCTGTTTTTGTCTCTGGCGCCTTGTCTTATTTTATTTGTTTCTGCTTCTGTGTTGCCCAACAAACTATCAACATTGGTAATTTGTTGGCTTTTCAAATTATTAATCTTTGTTTCTTTTGTACTTATTTCTTGTTGTTTTACAAAGATTTCATATCGATTTTGAGATAAACTACCTGTTTGAATGTCGAATGTATTTTTGTTAGTAACTAATTCTTGATTTTTATAATAAATTTCTGATTTTTTAGCATTTATTTCAGTATTTTTTTTATCTATTTCTTTTTCTTTAGGATTTATTTTTGTTTCTATTAAAGTTTGTTTTTTTCTTTCCCATTCTTCAATCAATGCTTGTAATCTTTTCTGTAAGGAAACAATTGCATTCTTATTAGCGTTAGTATCAGAGAAATTCTCTTTTCCTTCGTTATTTTTTTCTTTCACGGTTTTCAATAAATCTTGGTATTTTCTCGGAATTTTATCCAATCTTATTTCTTTTATTTGTTTAACCAATTCGCGATAAGTTTCTTTTTCTTTTTCGCTTTCTTTTTGTTTTTCTTCTGGCGTTATAGCAACAATTTTAATGGGTTTTTTCTGGTCTTGTTCGTTGGAATTGCCATCCCCTGTTTTTCTTTCCAATGAGCTTTCTTTATTTCTAAAATGTTGGTTAAAGAAATGAATTAATTGTTTTCTAAAAAAGAAAGCCAGAGACGCAACAACAATAGCTGTTAAAAAGATGATAGTAGCGACAATCTTTTTACGTTTTTTTGACATAGATAATATACTATCCTTTCCTGGCTTATTTTTTCTAATATTGTTTATTTTCAAAAAAACTCCCTATAAAAAGAGTTTTTTATTCATCCTTAATAGGTTTAATAACCTTAATAATGTTGTTTAAAAGAGGTAAAATATAACGATTTAAGTTATTAAAACAATTCATTAGATATTTTTATTAGCCCTTTTCTTCTTGTTTAAAAAAACCCTTAATTTTAAAAATTGTTAGATCTTTTTAACTATATTATTCAATCAAAAATCCTTCTTGGTTGAATATTTTTTTTAAATTCCGCCTCTTTCATTAATTCTTTACAATGCTTCAAAAAAATTTTTTTTAATTTTAATATTCTTATTTATTGTTATTCACATTAAATATTTAATTAAAAGCAAAAGAGATAAAATGAACCAATTTTAATACAAATCAAAACATATTTTTTTTCTTATCAAAAAAAAATTAATTCATCTCACTTACAAGAAGAATTATTAATTCTTATTATATACTAAAAAAAAAAAAAAA
>NZ_JABUOH010000061.1 GCF_013391955.1 Candidatus Phytoplasma pruni | reverse complement strand
TATATATTTTTTATAATATATCAATTATACATCATTTTCAATTCATTTAAGAAAGCAATGGTAAAACTTATCCATGAATACATTTATATCAGTACAAACTTTTTTAGAAAGTACGAAAAAAAATAAATATATTGATTATTCCCCTTTAATTAAGGGCGTTTTTCGTTTTCAAATCGAAAAAGTTGATGATGATTTGAAAAAATATAATTTGTTTATAGAGGATGAAAAAACTAAAAATAAAATCATTTTAAAAACAAAACTAAAACCAAATATAAAGGATTTAGACAATAAAAGCGTCATTATCGCAGGCGAATTAATAAATAATCAGGAAATTCCTGTATTGGAAATTGATGATATTTTTTTAGAAAAAAAATTTTCAAAGAATAATTTGCAAAAACAAATATCCCCCAACATCCTTAAAGTGGCTAAAAAAGTAGCAGTTGTAACTTCTAAAAAAGGAAAAGTTTGGGGCGATATCAAAAATCAATTTAATGCAGATGAATGGTTTTCGCAAAATGTAAAATTTGAATTACATCATACATCAACTCAGGGAGATAATGCTGTTTACGAAATTTGCGAAATGATCGAAAAAATTAATACAAATAAACTAGCTGATATCATTTTGTTAGCGCGAGGCGGCGGAGATTCAAAATTGAGAAATGCTGTATTTAATGATAAAGATTTAATCGAATACATATCAAAAACGATGATACCTATTATTGCTGGTATCGGTCACAATGACGATATTACTTTCACTGATTTAATGGTTCATGAAAGTTGTTCTACTCCGACAGCCGCAGCAGTCAAAATTATTAATTCAGTAAAACCTGAAAAAAAAGTTAATAATGACTTAGACTTCCAAAAAAAGTTAGACCAATTAGACAAAATAATAGACAAAATTGACAAAAAAAAGATAATAGAAAAAGAATTGGAAACAAATAATCCAAATATCAATAACAATGTTATTGATGAAAATAAAAAAAGACATTCGCAAGAGTTGTTAAATAAAAAAACTGTTTCTTCCGATGACATTTTAAAACTAATATTGAATATAAAAGATTCCAAGTTTTATATTGGATTTTGCAATAAATCTAATTTAAAAGTTTATGAAGAAGTTTTAAAATTGTTGGAAAAACAGGAAGAAGAAAGAAATTTCTTATTTTCAAAAGACAACATTCCGTTGAATCCTTATTTGATAGTTAAACTGATAAACGATTATAATTTTCAAATTTATTTGTTAAACAAAGAGGATATTGAAAGCAACATAAATACAGAAAAAGAAATCATATATATTAACGAAACGCATTTATCAGAAAAAATTGATTTTTATTTTATAGACGAGTTCAAAACTAATTATAATTTTTACCAGAAAACACTTTTTATAAATAAAAATGACGTTATAAATGATCTTAGTTGAAAAGATAATTCGGAAGATCGGAAAGACGATATTGGATTCCCTTTTTAATCAGGATTAATAAAAAAAGACGCCTAAATTAATTATGTAATTGCAAAGCTAAATTGTTTATTTGACAAACAATTTAGCTTTTTTTGTTGTTAAAAGTTAATTTTTGAAAAATCGAAAGTCAAATCATTTACAATTACAAATTTAGATCTTTTCTTTTTGTTATCAATCGTATATAAAACAAGTATTCAAACTCTTGCAAAACAGAAAATTAATTTATAACAATTAGATATTTATTTGTCCGTATTGATATAAATTTTTAGAACGAAAAAAGTATATAACTAAAATAGCATATAAAAATGTATTGAATCATGCCCAAAAAGAATTAATCGCTTAATGGGTTTTTTTAATTTGTAAGCATTTTTGGAATTATTTCTCTTGGTGATTTATTTTTAAAAAAAATTAAACGAATAAGGCTCTTGGTGAGAGGTGAGAATTATTACCTAACCAAAAAAAATGTTGCTAAAGATCTCTTTTTTGTTGAAAAAAATGTTTTTAAAAACAAAAAAAGAGTATAATAAAAATGTAGTAATTTCAAAAACGTATAAATATTTAAAATAAATCTCATTATCAACCATATAATCCTTTTTTAGAGATAATTAACCATTCACATTCATTCAGTTCCAACAAATCGACTTTTTTCTAATCACATCATTAGATTGATTTATCGAAAAAAATCTATTAACACATCATAAACTGATTTATTAGCTATTAAAAAACTATTTAAAACAGAAAAAAGATCTTTTAAAATAAGTGTCTTTTCTAACCACAAATTAACAATCCATTTTATTGCGATATAGCCTAAAATATGGCAAAATACACCGCAAAATGATAAATTTAATTCCACTTTTATATCAATAATACTATCTTTTCTTATAAATAACTGCATTTGTGGTCTAAATTTTTATTTCCGCATCACTGATATATAAAAAAATAGAAAATATCCTTTTTTAATGTATAAAAGGGATAAATATAAATCGTATGATTTTTGCTTGTTTTAATGCGATAATTGTTTTTCTCTTTTGAAAATGTTTGAATATAGACAATACCATTGATATATAACATCATTATTCCCCACAATAGATCAAAAAGACTGTTAAATTTAAAATAATTCACATTTCCCGTATAAAACTTTTTTAAAATACTAAAAGGAAAAAAAATGAAAAAAATTCATGTATTCGTTATTTCAACAATTTTAATGGTTTTAGTTTTTTTGTCTTCTGTTTATTATAGACAACAACAAAATAAACAAAAAAACCACCAAAATAATAAAAAAACCATTGTGACAACCACTAATATGTTATACGATTTAACACAACATATTTTATATGATGAATTTGATAAAAACAACAATCCTAAAGAAACAGAAAAGAAAAAAATTATTGATAGTTTATTAGAATTAAAAAAACCTATGATGGGGGTAGGCGTTGATCCTCATAATTATAAACCTCTCCCTAACCATCGTTTGATTATTTTACAAAGTGATTTAATAGTGATAAATGGGCTCCATTTAGAAGCTAACATGGAAAAAGCTTTTCAATTATTCATTTCTAAAGAAAAACCGGATCAATTGTTGTTTAATGTCGGAGAAGCATTGAAAAAAAATCCAAAAAACACCATAATACAACATGATGGCGTAGATGACCCACATATATGGTTTAATTACAAGTTATGGATGGAAGCTGGAAAATTATTAAAAACAGAAATACAAAAATTAATTGAAAACGCCGAAGCGACAGACGACACAAAAACACAAGCTAAACAAATTTTAGAAACCAATTTCAAAGATTATAAAGACGAAGTAATGAAAAAAATAGGTCCAGCCATCATCGAATTACAAAAAAATATCCCCGAAAACAAACGATATTTAGTCACTTCTCATGATGCTTTTTCTTATTTTGGAGAAACAACTGGTTTAAACATAGAAGCTATCCAAGGCACTTCTACTCAAACAGAAGCTAGTATTGGCGATATTAGAAGAATAGCTCAAAATATTAAAGATAAACAAATAAAAGCTATTTTTACCGAAAGTTCAATGACAAACAACACATTACAAAGTTTAAAAGAAATGGTAGAAAAAGACGGTTATCAGATTAAAATGTGCGAAGGCGAAGAAGGTTTATTTTCCGACTCTTTAAACGCTAATTTAGATTATTTACTAACTTTTTTACATAATATCAAAATCATTACAAAGGAACTGAAGAAATGAATAAAAAAAGAGCTATTACTATTAAAGATTTAACGGTGGCTTACCATTTAAAACCGGTTTTATGGGATATTGATTTAGATATCTTCCCTGGTTCTATAATGGCTATTATCGGACCTAATGGAGCAGGCAAATCCACTTTATTAAAAGCTATTTTAAATTTAATTCCTAAAGTATCAGGAGAAATTTTATTTAATAACCAAAAATATCAACAAATTTATAAAAAAATAGCTTATGTTCCTCAAAGAAATACAGTGGATTGGAATTTCCCTATTAATGTTTTTGAAGTTGTTTTAATGGGTAGATACGGTTCTTTAGGTTGGTTTAAAAGACCGAAAAAAGAAGATAAACAAATCGCCTTAGAAGCTTTAAAAAAAGTAGAAATGCTAGATTTAAAAGATCGCCAAATTTCCGAACTTTCTGGCGGACAACAACAAAGAGTTTTTTTAGCCAGAGCTTTAGCTCAACAAGGAGATTTTTATTTAATGGATGAACCATTTCAAGGGGTTGATTCTAAAACAGAAAAAGCCATTATGTCGGTTTTAAAAGAGTTGAAAAACCAAGGAAAAACGGTAGTAGTGGTTCATCATGATTTAAATACGGTGCCACACTATTTTGATTACGTTACTTTATTAAATGTTAAAAAAATCAATAGTGGACCAGTTAAAGAAGTCTTTACTCCAGAAAACCTTAAAAAAACCTATCAATTTGATTTTTTTAAACAATTTTCCCATAATTCTCAAGAGGAGCCTGATAAATGATGGAACTTTGTCGTTTAATGAATGATATTAGTGATAAATTAATTGGGATCGCTTTTTTAGGTTTAGCTGCGGCTATTTTAGGTGTTTTTGTGGTTTTAAATAAAAAAGCTTTAGTAGGGGATGTTTTATCTCATGTTTCTCTACCAGGCATCGTATTAGCTTATTTTTTACATAGTTTAATTGTAGGACCTGATTCAGTTAAACAACCCGGTATATGGGTCTTAATCATAGGCGCTTTTATCATCTCTATGATAGCTTTAGCTTTAATAGAAATGATTAAAAAATATTCTCCCATCCAATATGACGCTATTTTGGCTTTAATTCTGTCAGCTTTTTTTGGTTTAGGACAAACGCTTTTATCCATTATACAACAAAAAAACGCCAATCCTTCTATCGCTCAATTAGAAAAATTAACCCTTGGACAAATAGCTTCTATGTCTAAAAACGACGTATATACGGTAGTTATAATCGCTCTTTTAGTTTTAACCATTATTTGTTTGTTTAAAAAAGAATTAAAAATATTTATTTTTGACCCTTCTTTTTCTCAAAGTGTCGGAGTTAATGCTAAAATAATGAAAAACATTATTAATGTTTTAACCATAACTGTTGTTATTATTGGTTTAAGGATTGCTGGAATTGTTTTAATGAGCGCTTTTATCATTGCTCCTGCAATATCCGCCCGACAATGGAGTGATAAATTAAAAATAAATATTTTTTTAGCCTCTCTTTTTTCCTTAATAGCTGGTTTTTTAGGCACTATTTTCAGCGTTATTGATATCGGTTGGCAACACGTTCCTACTGGTCCAATGATTACGATCTTTTTATCTTTCTTTGTTTTTGTTTCGTTATATTTTGCCCCTAAACATGGTATTTTAAAAACTCATTTACAAAGTAATCAATACCAAAAACAAATTAAAAAATATAAATTTTTGATTCATATTTATAACCAAAAAGATCAACAAATAGAACATGAAAATTATCCCCAAGAAGCTTTATTTTTGGAACAAAAATACCTCACTTATCATCATAAAAAAATTACTTTAACCGCAAAAGGACAACGATTAGTAGAAAAGTTAATGAAAGGGGAATTTCATGATTAATACTTTTTCCGCATTTAGCGATAATTTTGATTTTAATAGTTTTTTTATCGCAGTTTTGACAGCTATGGCTGCCTCTATTTTAGGTGTTTTTTTAATTTTAAAAAGAATGTCGATGGTAATTGATGCTATTAGTCACAGCGTTTTATTAGGTATTGTCTTAACTTTTTTAATAGTACGAGATCTTAATTCTCCTTATTTAATCATAGGAGCTACTTTAATAGGTGTTTTTACATCTTATTTAAGCGATATCCTCTCTCGACATAGTAAAGTTAACGAAGATGCCGCTATTGGAATTACTTTTGCTTTTTTATTCGCTTTAGCGGTCTTTATCATAACTGTTTATATTCGTGATGCTCACCTAGATATTGACGCTGTTTTTACTGGTAGCTTAGAATTCATAAATAGTAGTAAAATTAAAATTATTTTACCTGTTTTTTTACTGAATTTTTTCTTTTTCCTAGTCTTTTATAAAGAATTAAAATTATCTCTATTTGATAAAAATTTAGCCGTTTCTCTAGGTTTTTTACCTACTTTAATCAATTATATTTTAATCACTTTAGTCTCCACTACATCCGTTGCCGCCTTTGAAATTGCGGGTTCTATACTAATGATTTCCTTTTTTATCGCGCCTGCGGCTACCGCTTTATTAATTACTAAAAATTTATTTAGTAGTGTTTTATTTTCGATGTTTTTCGCTTTTCTAGGAGTTGTGGTTGGTTATAGTGCGGGTATTTGGTTAAATATGACCTTATCGGGCACTATCTCTTCAGCGATGTTATTAATTTTTTTATTAGTCTTTATTTTTGAAACCAAAAATGGAGTAATAACTAAATTAATCCAAAAGAATAAACAAAAAAAATATTTCGGAATGATTAACTTATTGATTCATATCCAAAACCACGAAAAAAAAGAAAATATTGTTCAAACCCAACAATCCTTAAAATGGTCTTCCGCTTTTTATCAAAAATGCTTAAAAAAATCATTTCAAGAAGGTTATGTTAAATTAGAAGACGAAGAATTACATTTAACTCATAAAGGGGAAGCGCTTTTAATCCAACAACAAGAAATATTAGGCATATAAGTAATATTGATTATTTTTAATATATCATCAAAGATATTTTTACACCATAAAAACGTTCTTTTTCAAAAAATAAATCTTTTTTAAAAAAAATAGCACTCACCTCTTGACAGTGCTAATTTTTTTTGATAAAATAAAAGTGAACTTAAAATAAAAGATAAAAAATGTTTTAAGTTTCTTCTGAAAGCTTTTTTTAATTTTTTCTTTATATAAAAAATAATAAAAAAGGAGTGATCAATTCATGTTATTTAATTTAATTAATCCAAATCAAGATTTATTTGAAAATTTTTTTGAAGATATCAACAAATTAAACCCTTTTGTGAAAACGAACAATATTATGAAAACCGATATTCAAGAACAAGATAAACAATATATTATCAATGTTGAATTACCGGGCTTTAAAAAAGAAGACGTCAAAGTTGCTTTAGAAAATGGTTACTTAACTATTGAAGCCAACAATTCTCATGAAAAAGAAGAAAAAGAACCTAATTTCATTAGAAAAGAAAGATTTAAAGGCGTTTTTAAACGTAGCTTCTATTTAGATAAAAATTTCGATTTAAAAGAAGTGGAAGGAACTTTACAAGAAGGCGTATTAAAACTAGTTATTCCTAAAAAAACTATTAAACAACCAGAAAAACAATATTTAGAATTAAAATGAGAAACAATCGATTAATTCATTTAGACCCTATGATTGATTTTATTGTGGGATATTGTCAAATAATGAATTATATATCATAAAAAAAACTAACTTTTTCAAGTTAGTTTTTTTTATTTAGTTAATTGAAGTGATTTTTCTTTTTTAGAAATACGTAATACAAATCTCACATTATAGACAATAACAAACATCATATAAACGATAAAGATCCATCGGTAAAATAAAATATATATATCCTTAGAACGTAAACCTTGGTTATACTCCATATTTTGTAACAATAAATCGTTAAAAAGAGAGGAAAAAGAATTTAAAAATTTCTCTGGTTTCTCAATGATCTTAAAAGACGCTAAAATGTTTAAAAGTTCATTAGTTAAAAAAACCATCATTAGGAAAACTAAGGGAGTAACGACTAAATTAATAAATAATACTTTAAGCCAATTTTGATATGTTGTTTTTTCGTTATTTTTTGTTTTGTCGTTATTTTCTACAGGCGCTGCTTTTTTAACAGGCGCTTTTCTTGTTTTTTTAACCTCTTCTTTTTTAACAGATGATGTTTTTTTCTCTTTTTCTGTTTCAACAGTTTTTTTAACAGCCATTTTTTTCTCCTTTTATCTTAAATCATCTTTTTTATATCAAAAGACATATCCATCAACATCATAAAATGAAAAATCATTAAAAAATAAAAATTAATGTTGATTATTGAAACAATTTTAAATAGAATTTATCCATAAATTTGTTTAAATATAGTATTATTATATTTGTATTTTTGATAAAGTCAATGTTTTTTTATAATTTTTTTATTTTTTGTTATTTGTTAAATAAAATTGAGTCCAAATAATCAAACCTAGCAAGCTTATCAATAATTTAACTGTCAAATATACTGATACTGGTGATATCAATAATACATCTACTACTGTTGAACGTATTATTGAAACATTCGACACTATTGATCCTTTTAAAGCGCGTGAAACATATTATTGCAGTCCTCCTTATGATTATGAAAAGGCAGCCCGTGAACAAGCTGAATGTCGCCAAGAAATAGCCAACTACCGCTCCGCCCTCCAAAAATGGCTCAGAGCATCTCCTATTAACGGCAACACTTTTTACACTGGCGACCACATCCGAAACAAATTAGGCAAATTTAACCGCACTCTTTATGATGTCAAAGGAATCACTCATTCTTACGTCTAAAACGAAGGAACGTTTTATGATGATTGGCAAATTAACGGTCAAAATTGCAGAAGAAATTATGAATATAATTTACACACCACTCCCCCTCCAACCCCTCCAAAAGGAGCAAGAATATCTTTGACGTGGAATCAATCCACCATAATTGAGGACTCAAATTTGCAAAATATCAGAACAAAATCTACCACCTACAATGAATATGGCTCTATCTATTGCATCGCCGCCTACAACCCTCAAACAGACAAACAAACCAAACGCACCTTCTACCACTCCTACTCCGGCTCCCTCAACTACATCGAAGACTACGACCTCCAA
>NZ_JABUOH010000060.1 GCF_013391955.1 Candidatus Phytoplasma pruni | reverse complement strand
TTTATTTATTAATGAATGCGATTGGAAAAAAGCAATTCACAAAACTAACAAATTAATTATAACATGTAAAATCAATTATTTCAATCTTTTTTTACATTTTATTTAAAAAAATTTAATTAATTTATTAAATGTTAAAAGTTGATGCTATTTCATCTAAAAGCTTTACTTTTTAACATTTTTTTATCGCAAAAAATTAATTCATTTTTAAACATTTGCAACATTATTTATTTTATCAAATTTATCAGCTTTTTAACAATTTTTTTATCAAAAAAGAACATCTTTTTTCCTTAAGAAAGAAAGATGCCTAAAAAGCGTGTAATCGCTCTTTTTAACTTTTGGAAAAGGAGACAATCATTATTACTTTCTTAGACCAGAGTGTTCATTAAATTGGCAAAAGGATAACCTTGGATAAAATTGCTAATTAACTTTTTAAACAAAGGAAAATTATTTGTAATTTGTTGTTGCGTTTGGGTGTTTAAACGTTTTAAAACATACTGTTCTAAGGGAATACGAGAATCAAGACCAACTCCTATTCTTAATCTTTTAAATTCCTTAGAATTTAGCATATCTATGATATTTCTTAAACCATTATGACCGCCATGACCGCCTTTAGATTTCAGTTTAAAAGAGCCTGGTTCTAAATTGATATCATCTACCAACACTAAAACATCATCCTTAGGGATATTGTATTTTAACATCAGTTGTTTGATGGCTTTGCCCGAAACATTCATATAAGTTTGCGGTTGAACCAACAAAAAAGTTTCTTGTTCTAATTGAAGATGAGAAACGATACTGGATAGTTCTTTTTTAGTAGTTAAAATGTTTTTTTTCCATTCTTTTTCTAAATAATCAATCAACATAAAACCTATATTATGCGGGGTTAATTCAAACATTTTACCTGGATTTCCTAAACCTACAATTAGTTTCATTTGCTCTTCCTTTTTTCTTATTTTTTTCATTGTTTTTCAAATAAAATAATAACATTTAAAACCTTTAAAAGATAAAAAAAATAACAAAAAAACAGAGAAAAGTTTTTTTGTTATTTCCTAGTTAAAAAGTTTAATTATTTAGTTTCAACTTTATTTTTGTTATTAATGATTTTTTTTCTTAAAGTGTCAAAACATAACATAACCGCTACCGGTAAAAGTAAGTATAAATAATCTACATATCTGATAGGTTGAGTTTTGAAAAAATTATTTAAAAAACCTATTTTTTGAGAAATTAACACAAATAAGAATAACTCGGAGATAATTCCCACGCATAAAAGTTTATTTTTCTTGTTGTAACTTTCCCAAAAATATAATTTATCCGAACGACAAGCAAAAGCGTTTCCTACTTGAGCAAAAATAACTGCTCCGAAAGCCATTGTGGACGCGCGCATGAAATCTGTGTTTTTAGGAATTGCTGAAAAAGCTATTCCGTGATCGCCGAAAAATTTGTAACCACCAAAAGCTAAGAAAAAGACTAATGCTAATACACCTTCTACGATACCTAAAAAGCCATAACTTCGTTTTAATAATTTTTTGTCTAATAAATGATCATTTTCGGTACGAGGTTTGTGTTCTAATAAATCTTTTTCAGGTTCTTCAGCTCCTAAAGCGATAGCAGGAACTAAGTCCGTTAATAAATCAATAGCTAAAATCTGCATAACAGTTAAATATAGAGGTACTTTAAATAAAGCCATCACGATAATAGGGAAAACTTGAGGAATGTTGGAGGATAAAACATAAGTCATGAATTTTTTAATATTAGAATATATTCCTCTAGATTCTAAAACTGCTTTAGGGATAGTGGAGAAATTATCATCTAATAAAATCATATCCGCCGCATTACGAGCGACATCTTTACCAGATTTACCCATTGCAATACCAATATGAGCGGCTTTCATAGCTAAAATATCGTTTACTCCGTCACCTATAGCTCCCACTATTTCATCATTAGCGCGATAAGCTTCAACAATTCTTAATTTGTGTTTAGGAGTTGTACGGGAAAATAAAACAGGAACTCTTGTTTTTAAAGATTCTTGCAATTCTTCTTGCGACATTTTTTCTAATTGATTACCGTCTATATTGATATATTCCTCTTCGATAATACCTACTTGTTTAGCGATAGAAATAGCGGTAGGACCGTAATCTCCTGTGATAACAGTGATTTTTAAACCAGCTTTTAATAAGTCTTTTACTGCGCCTTTAACTTCAATTTTAGGAGGATCGAAATTAACAGCGAAACCTAAGAAGACCATATTAGTTTCTTCTAAAGAATCGTCTTCAATTTTTTTATAAGCAATAGCTAAAATACGATAGCCTTGGTTAGATAATTCTTCGTTTCTTTCGTAAAAGAATTCTTTTTCTGCTTCAGAAAAAGAGCTTACTTGGTTATTTTTATATTGAGCATTACACTCTTTTAATAAAACGCTTGGAGCACCTTTCACAAATAAATATTTACTACCAATATCATATTTTTCTTGCGCTACATTCGTCACTAAAACACTCATTTTTTTAGTTTCTGAAGAGAAAGGAGTAGTTTTTTCAACTGTAAAGTTTTGACGTACTTCATCGATAGAAAGCCCGTATTTACTAGCAGCTACTAATAAAGAACCTTCGGTAGGATTACCTACCACTTGATAATCGCCTTTATTTTTTTCATCATCAATTAAGTTCGCTTCTGAAGCCATAATAGAAGCGATAAAGATTTTTTTCAAGACTTTATCGTCTGTTTCTTGGTTTAAATTTTGGAATTGTCCTTCTTTTTTTAAACCATTACCAGTAATATCAACATAACCGCCCGGAAAGACAATTTTTTTACAAGTTAATTGGTTTTCTGTTAAAGTTCCTGTTTTATCGGTACAAATAACTGTAGCAGAACTTAATGTTTCCACTGAGTATAATTGTTTAATTAAAGCGTTTTGTTTGGACATTCTTTGGGTTCCGATAGCTAAACTTAAATTGATAGTCGGTAATAACCCTTCAGGAATATTCGCCACTAACATACTTAAAGCTACTACAACAGCGCCACTTAAAGCGCCTTTCCAAGTGTTATCGGGTTTAAAACGCCATAAACATACAAAAAAGACTACTAAAGCTAATAAAGAAGCGATAAAACTAATTGTTTTAACTACTCTGTGAATTTCTTTTTCTAAAGTAGATAATCCTTTATCGATGTTTTCGGATAAAACAGATACTTGCCCTATTTGAGTGTTTTCTCCAATAGAATAAACAACCGCTTTAGCGCTACCTTCAGAAACTGTTGTACCTGCATAAACTAAATTAGGCATTTCAGCGGCAACACATTCATCTTGCATGTTAGGATTAGCTGTTCTATTTAAGGGGATCGTTTCACCTGATAACATGGAGTTATCAACGAAAAAATTATTAGCTTGCACTATCCTTAAATCAGCGGGAATAGTAGTCCCTACTTCTAAAAAAATTAAATCTCCGATAGTTAAATCAATAACATCTATCACTTCTATTTGATTGTTACGATAAACTTGGATTTTTTTAGGCATCATGTCACTTAAAGAAGACAAAATTTTTTCTGCTTTGCTTTCTTGGAAAAAAGCGAAAATACCGTTAACAATGACAACTAAGAAAATGGATACTCCGATTGCCCCTTCATCAATTAAAAAAGCTAAAGTACCTGATATCCATAATAAAATAGCGAACATGGAGGTAAATTGTTTAATAAATTGTTTAAAAACATTAAAAGTTTTAGCGGATTTAATATCATTTGACCCGTATAAAAGTTTTCTTTTCTGTACTTCGTTATCATCTAATCCTGTTGGTGAGGTTTGAAAGTGTTTAAACACTTCTTCTTGTGATAATTTACTGATTTGCAAAATATCGTTATTGTTCATAAATTCCCTTACTCTTTTTTTAATTTGTTTAAAAAAACAATTTTAATATATTCAAAATATATTTATATCATCTATTTTAACAAAATAAATATCTTTTTTTAAAAAAAATAGTTTCTTCAAAGGCATTATCATCAATACCTTTGATCTAGCCATAAAACCGTATCTTCAAACGCTTTTTGCGCTTCTATATCGTGAAATAAATTATGATAAGACTCTTGATATAGAATTAATTTTTTATCTTTAGAAGGCACTTTTTCAAATAAAAAAGAACCATTTTTAAAAGAAATAATTTTATCTTGGATGCTGTATAAAAATAAGACAGAACCAACATAAAAAGATAATCTTTTTTGTAAATATTGAGGACTTAAAACTAATAAATTGCGCATTAAACGCGGAGTAACATATTCCAAATGATAAGGAAAATAACCCTCATATATAGGAGTATGAGCGATTTTATTAGATAAAAAATTAAGTTTCCTTGGTTTAAAATTAAACCAATAAAAAGGGTATTTTAAATGTTTATTGTTCAGTACATGAGCAGGAGCGGAACTGATAATAGAACCATTAACCTCGCCATATTTTACCATATAAGCGTTAGTAATGATTCCACCCATACTATGACCGATTAAAAAAATTTTTAAAGAAGATTTTTTTTTAATTTCTTTCACAAGAACAGCCAAATCATCGACCAAAACATGAAAACTCTTTACATCTCCTCTCGGACCGTCACTTTTACCGTGACCTCTAACATCGTATAAAATAACGTTATAACCGGCTTGACATAAAAAGTCAGCTAAAGGGAGATAATCTTGTGAACTTTCGCCCAATCCGTGAGTAATAATGACATTAGCTTTCGGATTAGGAACGTTTTTAAAATTAATATAAAAAAAATTTTTATTAATAAACATATCAACCTTTTTCAAGAAAAAGAAAGTTTATGTTTAACCTTCTTGATCTTTATTTTTAATTAATTTTTCATATTGACTTAAATATTTTTTATATTTTTCTTGTTCTTCTTGGATTTTAACTTTACTAGCTTTTTCTAAAAAGGAAGGATTATTTAAAATCTTTTCACTTCTTTGAATTTCGCTTAAAAGTTTTTTTAACAATTGCGGCGATTGATTATCAGCTTGATTTTTTTTCAATGCTTGCAAGTCTTTTTTAGGCATGAAAACATATGTATCTTTGTCAAAAAACAACCATTCGTATTTTTCTTCTTGTAGTTTAGGAGTTGTTTTAATCTCCGAAGCCATTAAAAAATTCTTTAAAACAGGCTTAATAGCGTTTATTTCTGATAGTTTTTCTCTAGGAGCTTCTATATATAAAGAAAATAAAGTCTTTTTGTTTATTTGATAATTTTGTCTAAATTGACGCATTTTAACGATTAAATTTTTAAAAGTTAAGAAATCATCAGAGGAAGAATGAACTGTGTTAATTTGCGGCAATTGTTCGTTAATAATAGGTCGTTCAAAAGCCATTTCTTCATAAATAGCGTCAGTTACAAAAGGAATGAAAGGATGGAGCAATTGTAAAGTGATTTTTAAAATATAAAGAGCGAACTTTTGGGAATTTAAAGATACCTCTGGGTCGTACTCTTTTAAAACAATTTTTAAAAATTCTAAATGCCAATTAGCTAAATCTTCCCAAACAAAATTATACAAGAGACTGCCTACAATATTAAATTCGTATTTATCGTATAAATGGTTTGTTTCTTCCATTAAACGTGATAGTTGTGATAATAAAAATTTTTCCGGCATTAATAACGTTTCAGCGTTAAAATCAGTTTGATCTGTAGTAATGTTTAATTTAATAAAACGACTAATATTCCAAATTTTATTAATAAAGTTCCAACTGGACGCTATTTTAGTTTCGTTATATAATAAATCTGCACCTGGGGAAGAATTAGTGGTTAAAAACCACCTTAAAGCGTCTGTTCCGTATTTATCAATGATTTCTATCGGATCTACGCCGTTTCCTTTGGATTTAGACATTTTTTGTCCTTGCGAATCTCTGATTAAACCATGTAACAAAACATCTTTAAAAGGTATTTTGGCAATTAAATTCATACTTTGTAAAGCCATTTTAGAAACCCAAAAAGTTAAAATATCATAACCCGTCACTAAAGCATCAACAGGAAAACGTCTTTGGAATAACTCTACGTTATTATTAGGCCATCCTAACGTACATAAAGGCCATAAAGCGGAAGAAAACCAAGTATCTAAAACATCTGGATCTCTTTGGAACCCATCGCCTGGATCTTGTGATTGGACCTTAATTTCATCGCCTTTATACCACACAGGTAAAGGGTGTCCCCACCATAATTGACGCGAAATACACCAATCTTCTAAATTGTCCAACCAATGATTAAAAGTTTTTAAAAAACGTTTTGGAAAGAAGTTAATTTGATGTTCTTGTAAAACAGATTGCGAAATAGCTTTAGTTTTTAAAAACCATTGCAATGATAACCTAGGTTCAATAACAACACCAGAAATGCTTGAAAAACCGACTGAATGAGTATAATCCTCTATTTTGGTCACTAATTTTTGGGTAGTTAATTTTTGGATTAATTGTTCACGACAATCAAAACGATCCATTTTATCGTATTCTTGCGCTAATTCGTTCATAGTTCCGTTAGGATTCATACAAGAAACTATTTTTAAATCATGTCTTTGAGCGATTTGGAAATCGTTCACATCATGAGCCGGAGTTACTTTTAAAATGCCTGTCCCAAAATCCTTTTCCACATAGTTATCAGCAATAATAGGTATTTTAGTTTTTGTTCCCGGAACAACCACTTTTTGACCGATTAAATGTTGATATCTTTCATCATCAGGATGAACGGTTAAAGCTTGATCTGCAAAAATAGTTTCCGGTCTTGTAGTTGCTACTTCTACGTAATTAGCGTTATCATCGGCTAAATAATATCTTAAATAATATAATTTACCCTCTACTTCTTGATAATTAACTTCTACTTCAGAAATCGTAGATTGAGTAAAAGGGTCCCAATTGATAATTTTATAATCACGATAAATTAATTTTTTATCGTAAAGTTCGATAAAAACTTTTTCTACGACTTGGCTAAAATCTTTATCTAAAGTAAATTTTTCGTAATCATAATCAAGATGAAGACCTAGACGCTCCCATTGAGTATGAATATTTTGAGTATATTCATCTTTCCATAAAGCGGCGTATTTTAAAAAGATTTCTTTGGTTAGATTTTGTTCGGTAAAACCTTCTTCTTTTAATTTTTGTTTGATTTTACTTTGAGTCGCTATACCGGCATGATCCATTCCTGGCAAAAAAAGGACGTCAAAACCCAACATTTTTTTTCTTCTGATAATGATATCTTGTAAAGTGTTGTTCCAAGCGTGACCTAAATGTAGTTTACCCGTAATATTCGGAGGCGGAATAACAATAGTGAAAGGTGTTTTATTGGGGTTATTTTGTGTTTTAAAATAGCCTTTTTCTAACCATTTAGCGTATCTTTTATTTTCTACTAATTTAAAATTATATTTTTGTTCCATATTTTTCTTAATCCTAATTTTTTAGCTTTAAAACACTAAAAAATATTTTATCTTTAGTTCATAATAATTATTATCTTATACCAAAAAGTATCAGATTTAACAAAAAAATAAAAAATAATGAATTATGTATTTATTTTATCATAAATCAAATTAACTATTTCATTTAAACCGTCTTTATTTTTGCAAGAAAGTGAAAACATAGGGATATCTTCTTCAGGGGCACCAAATTCTTTTTTGATTCTTTTCATTTGGTTAATCACTTGATTTTTCAACACTTTATCTTTTTTATTTAAAATCAAAAAGACTGGTAAATTGTATTCTCGTAAATTATGATAAATATCTAAATCCATCTTGGTAGGACCTATTTTAAAATCAATAATTTGAAAAATAATTTTAACAAAATGGTTGTTTTGTAAAAAATTATTAATCATAGGGAAAACGCTTTGTTTAAAAGTTTTATTTCTTTTAGAATAACCATAACCTGGCGAATCAACTAAATAAAACGCATCATTTAATAAAAAATAATTAATAGTGGTGGTTTTACCAGGTGTTTTAGAAAATAAAGCTAATTTTTTTTTATTGGTTAAAGCGTTGATAAAAGAACTTTTGCCAACATTACTACGTCCCATCAAAAAAACTTCTGATAAACGGGGATCAGGACAATCAATAGGGTCTTGAATACTTTTAATAAAAACAGATTTTTTAATCATTTTTTTTGCCTCAATATATTTCCTATATAGTGTTTTTAATAAAAAAACTCATAAAAAACTATTTATATTTTTTTCATTGAAAAAGGATGTTTTTTTATTTATTTTTCTATAATGTATTTATTTCTTTCCATCAGTTGATATGAAAATCATTTTCTTATTTTTTTCAT
>NZ_JABUOH010000006.1 GCF_013391955.1 Candidatus Phytoplasma pruni | reverse complement strand
TTTAACAATGAATAACAAAGAAAAACAAAAAAAATTAGTAGCCTTAGAGGAATTTCAAAATTCCTTTCTTTATTACAACTACGATTCTACCGTAGAGGAACAAGAAATGTCAAATTACACAATAATGGAAGCATTAGAATCGATGATCGCTATTTACAAACACGACGGTTTTACAGAACATTTCGATGAAGCCGACGTCAACGATCTACCCAATGTTTTAATGAAAAAAACCGACCACGTCGCTGATTTATTAGCAGATGTTTACGACGCCATTGAATCCATCCGCTACGAATTGGAACGCCAAACCAACAATTTATCCGAAAATAACGAATAACCCCAGACCCTATCTCACCCATAGGGTCTTTTTATTTAAATAAAAAATAAAAATAAAAACAAAATCAAAGGAGATTTAACAATGAATAACACACAAAAACAAAAAAAATTATTAGCCTTAGAGGAATTTCAAAATTCTTTTAACTATTATAACTACGATTGCACCGTAGAAGAACAAGGATTGCACAATAAAACAATAATTGAACTATTAGACTCGATGATTGATGTTTACCGCCACGACGGTTTTACAGAACATTTCGATGAAGCCGACGTCAACGATCTACCCGAGTTTTTAATAGAAAAGACCGACCACGTCGCTAATTTATTAGTAAATGTTTACAACACAATCGAATCCATCCGCTACCTACTAGAACGTCAAACAAACAATTTATCCGAAAATAACGAATAACCCCAGACCCTAAAAATTTAGGGTCTTTTTTTTCATCAACAAAAAAACACGCTCCGGCAGAAATAACACGATCCTCTACATCTGAACCTCTGCCACAAAATAAAAATAAAAAAGGAGGCTCTCAAAAATGAGTCAAAAAAACAAAATCAAAAAAATTCCCATCAAAAATACATCTCTAACCGTTAACGAAAGTTTTTCATTTGAAAAAATAGGTAAATATTTACTAGATTTCGGTACTGGTTTATCATTTCACACCAAACTTGCAAAGTTTCGATTGTCCGACGTTTGGGAAAAAATCTTAAACAGCAACCCTTCAAAAAGACCTAATGAATTTTTAAGAAATAAATCTACTCAAAAATTAATCAAAGCTGAAAATGAACGTCTTAAAAAAGAATCCCTAAAATTGGGCAATTTGACGTACGGGAATTCCCGTACGTCAAATACCCCTTGTGTTCACAAAATTCAAGGTGTGAGAGAACACGAGTGGTACGCAACCGCCGTTATTGTTCTAGAATACATTAAATGGGCTGATAAAACCATTAGTGTCGCTCAATTATTTAATCAAATGAGTGCATCTTACTTACAATACTATAAATTAAAAGAAGCAGAAGAATTACATGCTAACCCTCGCGAAATCAGCAAAGAAAATTATAACAAAATTTGTAAATTAATTAGTCTTTTAACTGAAAGATCTGGTTATAACACTTCCACTTTTTCTTATTCTAAACCAGCCGCCAACATTACCAAAGGTTTATTTAATATAACGCCTAAGGAATTTGATGATGCTGTCGATGAAAAGATCCGTCCAATGGTAAGTAGAGATTGTATTATCTCTTATAATTTAGCCCAAAAAAAATTCATAGACCAATTGGAAGAAAGAATTTTTAACGGTGTTAAAACTAGCCCCACAGAAATCAACGAATTAGCTACTGAGGCTGCTATACAAGCCAAACGTGAGTCCGAAATAATGGGTTTAGAGATTAAATTAGAAACTCATAATTTCCATTCTTTAACTAAAAAGAAAAAAGTTTTATTATAATCCAACTTTTAATAACCATTAATTCCCAAAGAAAGGAACCTCAATTAATGAACTCTCTAAATGCGACCAAAATAAGGCAAGATTTTTCCATGCATGTCTTGTTAAAAAAATTAAATATCTTACCCCCTCATTCTCATCCTGACTACCGTTTCCCTTGTCCGATACACAAGGGAAACAACCCCACGACTTGCCGCATTAACGACTATAACAAAATCTATTGTTTCAAATGCGCCAAATCCTACGATGTCATTGATGTTTACAGCACCCTCCATCAAACGCCCTTCAAAACAACCTTAATTAGGTTAAATCAATTTCTCCAAGACCCAGAATATCAAGAATTACTCCAACAAAAACCATCCCACAACAAACAACAACCACGCTCCGG
>NZ_JABUOH010000059.1 GCF_013391955.1 Candidatus Phytoplasma pruni | reverse complement strand
AAAGATTTCTATTATAATTAATTGATTTATCAAAAATAACTTTATTGTTAGTCATACTTTTAGAGTTATAATAAACTTTATTATTTTGAGGATTATCTAAAAGGAATTCTTTTCCTGGATTTAATGTTTGTAGTTGTTCTATAATCTTAGGATAATATTCTACTTTATTTTCTGAAACTCTTACTACTTTATATTCGGCTGTTTCAACAGCTCCATATAATAAGAAAGGTTGAGATATTATCACTAAAATTAACAAACTAATAACTATTACAAAATGAAAGTTATTTTTTATTTTGGACATAAGTTGTTTCCCCTTTCTTATAATTTAAGTTTTTTTATTTCCAAATTCGTCATAATTGGTTATTTTTTTATTTCCGTTTGTATCATATTCAACATCATAAGTGTTAGATGATAACCAATTAACTACAGGATTATCGTCATCATCTGTTTCTTTGTATCTTCTGCTTTCAATTGTATTTCCATTGATGTCATATTCAAAATCATAAGTTTGAGAAGAAGTCCAATTGATTGCGTGTGCATCTTCGTTATCTGACTTTTTGTAACTTCTCTTTTGAATTTGTTTTCCGTTAACATCATATTGAGCATCCCAAGTTCGAGAAGAATTCCAATTAACTACAAGATTGCCTTCATTATCCATCTCTTTGAAACCTCTACTTTGAATTTTATTTCCGTTAACATCATATTGAGCATCATAAGTATGATCGGATTTCCAATTAACTACTGGATTGCCTTGCCCATCAACTTTTTGGTAATGCCTCCTTTGAATTTCATTCTCCTTAACATCATATTCAGCATCATAAGTTTGAGAAGAGGTCCAATCGACTACGTTTTCACTTTTGTATCCCCTACTTTGAATTTTATTTCCATCATATCGAACATCATAAGTATGATAGGATTTCCAATCAACTACACCTTCGCTTTTTAACCCTCTACTTTGAATTTTCTTTCCGTTGACATCATATTCAGCATCATAAGTATGATCGGATTCCCAATCAATTTCAAGAAGTTCTTCATTATTATCATTTTCTTCAACATACATTGGATATTCTTCGTCATCTGTCTCTTTGTATCCTCTACTTTGGATTTTATTTCCTTTAACATCATATTCAGCTCTAAAAGTTTTGTTTTTAATAGTTTTTCCATTGTCTGACGGTTCTACAGTAAAACAATCTAATAATTTTGTTTTTAAAACGTTTACTATTTCATCTAATTCATTCGGTTGCGGATTAGTTTTTGTTTTTAATTCATTTAAAATTTCTTCTTTTAATTTTGAATCTGTTACTTCTTTAACAGGGATGCCTTTTTGGTTTCGATGTTCTTGAAGTTTGGTTAAAACTTGTTGAACTAAAGGTTCTTGTTTTTCTGTTTTTTTGTCTTTAACTAATTTTTGACCCGCCAAGGTTAATTGGTTTAAAGAGGAATGAGGTTTATTATTTTTTTGCGTTTGAATTGCGTTTATTAATTGATCATTACTTACATCTTGTTCTGTTATATTTTGTTGTGTTCTATATTTTTGAGAATTAGATAAAGCTTGTTCAACGTTTTCCTCGTTCTTTTCATCTTGAACACTAACTGTATATGTTAAAGTCGTTGTTCCTTGATAATGGGAGCTAGTAGCTCTTGCTTTTACTTCTACTTTGTTATCTGCTTGAACTGTAACTTCTAGTTCTTCCCATTTAACATTAGCATCAGGGTTAGCTTGTTTAACAGCTTCTAGGACATTATCGTTAGTTAAAACGGCTGTTTTTTCGCCTAAGTTATTTTGAACTACTTCTCTAACTTCTTTTTTAGGAGTTTGGACTGCATATGATAAAGTCGTTGTTCCTTGATAATGGGAGCTAGTAGCTCTTGCTTTTACTTCTACTTTGTTATCTGCTTGAACTGTAACTTCTAGTTCTTCCCATTTAACGTTAGTATCAGGGTTAGCTTGTT
>NZ_JABUOH010000058.1 GCF_013391955.1 Candidatus Phytoplasma pruni | reverse complement strand
TACTCATTGGGACCATGAAGATACTTTTGTTAGAGAATACGATAATAATAAAAATATCACTAAACAATTGAAATATAAAGAAAACGGCGATACTCATTGGGACCATGAAGATACTTTTGTTAGAGAATACGATAATAATAAAAATATCACTAAACAAATAAAATATAAAGAAGATGGGGAAAAAGATTGGACAAATGAAAATTCTTATATTGCTAAATATGATGGGGAAAATAACAGAATCAAAACTATTTATTTCGACTCAAATGGAGAACCAAAAAATGAAGACGACTAAGAAAGGAATCAACGATGAATTACAAAAATAAAAACAGATTTAATATTTTTCCTCACTCCATTTTAATATTGTTGTTTATAATTTATTTTTCTTCTTCGACTGTATACGCCGTCATTCAAGAAGAATATAAAGTGGTGAAAAATTCCGCAAATAAAATAGATTATTATCCAAACATCTTAAAAAAATTAGAAGAATTAAACCCCGGTAAAAAATTTATTTTAGAAAACCCTCAAAATAATAAAGTTTATTATAATTCTAAAAATGCAGAAAATAATACGGTTTTTTTTGACAAATCGATAGAATACAACCAAGGGGATATAAAAAATCAAGTTACACCTTTGTTAGTTTATTTTAACGGAGGAACAAGAGACGATAACATCAACAATTATGATCAATTAATTAAAGAAAAAATCCATTCTAATAAAGTTTTTATTTTTAAAGGTTTAAAAGGTGGCGGCGATAACATTTCTTTAATAATCCCTCCGTCTAAAAAACAAAAGAAAACTTTTGATGATATAGCAGGTTTAGATGAAGCAAAAGATCAATTAAGAGAAATAGCTCATTATTTTAATAATAAAGAATTATATAAACAATTTAATATTAAAGCGCCGAAAGGAGCTTTATTGTACGCCCCGCCAGGTACAGGTAAAACTATTTTAATGGAAGCTTTAGCAAACGAATCAGGTGTGCCTTTTATTATTGCTGATGGTCCTGAATTCGTGAAACAATATGTCGGAGCAGGTCCTGAAATGCTTCAAGAAAAATTTAAAGAAGCTGATAAATTAGCGAAAGAAAGTAAAAAAGGTTGTATTATCTTTATTGATGAGATTGATACTATCGCGACCAAAAGAACAAGCGATTCTCAAGCTGCTGGTTTATCTCACAATAAAATGGTTAATACTTTATTAACTTTGCTGGATGGAATGAATTCAAATCCAGATGTTGTAATTATCGGAGCAACTAATAAAGATGATATTTTAGACGAAGCACTAACTAGACCTGGTCGTTTAGATCGTAAGATTTATGTAGGTTTGCCTGATAAAACCAGTAAAATAAAGTTATTTGAAGTCTTTTTAAAAAAATACAAAGAAAATGGTCAACTAGACGACAACATTAATTATGAAAGTTTATCTGATAAAGCGACAGATTTTAGCGGAGCTACTATTTCAAAAGTAGTTAATGAAGTTGCTTTCAATATAATACAAGATATTTTAAAAGAAGAAATAGTTGAATTTATAATCGACTACTATGACAATCCGCAAGTGCAAAATAAACGAGCAGAATTGCAATACGGAAGAATCGATAGTAAAACTGATTTGACTAAGAAAGAAGAACTTTTAAATTATAGTGCAACTGATTTAGATAAAATAGCGGAGAAAATTAAAAATATTATTTTTCCGAATGAAAAAGATTATTATGTGGGTTACATTTTAAAAAATAAACATCACATAACTTCTGAATTAGATTCAGACATTCTTCAAGGAAATATCGAAATAACAGATTTAAACGATGAAAATTCGTTACAAAACAAAAGAAAAGATGTTTTGGAAATAGTAGTGAAAAATATAAAAAATTTTTTAATTTCGCAAAAATTTAAAATTACTGAAAAATATTTAAACGAAAGCATAGAACAGCATTTGTTCGGTAGGAAAATGCTTCAAAGACAATATAGCGAACAAGAAAAAAAGATTGTGGCAGCTAACGAAACAGGACACGCTTTGATTCAATATTTGCAAAAACCTGATCTTTTTTACAAAAACACTGTCGAACTTTCTAACAACCCAACGGCACATAATTACGTTGAAGAACACAGTAACTTTAAAACTAGAGAACAAATATTAAAAAAAGTAACTTTTTTATTAGCCGGAAGAGCGGCTGAAGACGTTTTAATTGGTTCAGTTTCTACTAAATCGCAAAAAGATTTAGAAGAAGCTAAAAAAATAATTGAAGAAATGGTTTATAACCAAGGAATAGAAGATAATCACTACGTTTCTTTCAATACTTTCCCGAGTAAAGATCATATTTTTTATCATTCTTGCAATAAGTTGTTGAACGAAACTTATAATAAAGCAAAAATACATATCCAAAATAATCAATTTTTAGCGAAAGAAATTCAGGACAAATTGTTGAAAGAAAATTATATCAATAAACAAACCATGGACGAACTCAGTCGCAAAAATTCGCTTAATAAAAGCGATATTTTAAAAACTGACATTAATCCTACTTCTAAAAAAGGTTTAGCAGGTTGGATATGGTTGACTATTGTTTTACTTATTTCTACCGTTATTTTGTGGATTGTCGTTTTAATTATTAAAAAAAGAAATAGGAAGGAGGTTTAATTATGGCTTCAAATAAAAAATTAAAGAAAAAAAAGAAGTGGAAAATTATTTTATTAGCTGTAGTTTTCGCTTTAACCTCTCTTTTGTTAATTGAATATTACCCGGATTTAACTCAAACAGGGGAAGAGACAGAACCTCAATTTATTTTAGATCAACTCAATCGCGGTAATGTAGATCGATATGAAGATAGAATAGAAGCTAACGGAATAAGAGCTTTTTTAAGACTTCACAGTCGTCAAAAAATAGTGATTCACACTAAAGATAATAAAACTTATTATACTAAAACGATTGATGAAATTAAATTGGCGCAAATTAAACAAGTTATATATGAAAGGCAAAATGATAGAAGTTTAAAAAAAATACCGACCGATGTTCGTTATGGTTTAATAATGCCGACTTTAACTGTCTTTTCCGCCTTAGTAGGATTCATTTGGCCAGTATATATTATTTCTAATATGCTAGAACATCGTAAAATGGGCAAAATGGGCGATGGCGTGAGCAGTTTACAAGGCGAAAAACAACCTATCACTTTCCTGGATGTCGCCGGCAACGAAGAAGAAAAAGAAGAGCTAAAGGAATTAATTGATTTTTTAAAAAATCCTAAAAAATATGAAACCATGGGCGCTAAATCGCCTAAAGGAGTTTTATTACAAGGACCGCCAGGAACTGGTAAAACTTTATTAGCGAAAGCGCTAGCCGGAGAAGCAGGAGTGCCTTTCTATGCTACTTCTGGTTCTGAATTCGTGCAAATATATGTTGGAATGGGAGCTTTAAAAATTAGAAATCTTTTTAAAGAATTAAGAGATAATGCGCCTTGTATCCTGTTTATTGATGAGATCGATATTTTAGGGATGGCGAGAGGTAATAATCATTCTAATAACGAAGCCGATCAAACCTTAAACCAATTATTAACCGAAATGGATGGTTTTAACGCCTCAAAAGGAATTATGATTATTGGAGCAACCAACAGAAAAGAAATGTTAGATCCGGCTTTATTAAGGCCGGGCAGATTTGACCGTCATTTCACGGTTGGTTTGCCAAATGTCAAAGCCAGAGAAGCTATCTTAAAAGTTCACGCTCATAATAAAAAAATAGCGCCTGAAGTAGATTTCTCTCAATTAGCGAAACATACTCCAGGTATGAGTGGAGCTGAATTAGCTTCTGTTTTAAATGAAGCCTCTATTTTAGCCGTAAGAGCGAACAAAGAAGAAATAACTATGACAGAATTAGAAGAAGCTATTGATAGGGTTTGGGTGGGACCAGCAAAAAATTCTAATAAGTATGATGAAGAAGAAAGAAAAATGGTGGCTTATCATGAAGCAGGACACGCAGTAATTGCTTTAAAAATGCCTCACGCAAGACAAATTCAAAAAATAACGATTGTTCCACGTGGAGATGCTGGTGGTTATGTTATTACTGTTCCAGAAAAAGAAACCTTCTTTTCTTCTAAAAAACGCATGTTAGCTAGTATTGTTGTTTCTTTAGGTGGCAGAGCAGCCGAAGAATTGATTTTTGATGATGTTTCTAACGGAGCTTATGATGATTTTAAAAAATCCACCCAAATAGCGACTTTTATGGTAACTAAATTAGGGATGTCTGATTTAGGACCGATGCAGAATGACAACAATTTGTTCGTCAATAAACCTTCGGTTGATAACGCCATTAAAAAAATTATTGATGAAGCTATGGAAGAAGCTAGAAAAATAGTTAAAGAAAATAAAGCTTTATTAGAACAAATAGCGAACAAACTCTTAGAAACGTCAACCATCACTAAAGATGAATTGGATAAATTACTAAATCCACCAAAGACAGAAAAAACAACTAAAACTACTAAACAATCATCTTCCAAAACGGTTTAATATTATTCACAGATAATATTAAATAACAGATTATCCCCCAAAAGGAACCTTTTTATCGAGGTTCCTTTTTTCTAGTCACAAAAAAAGCCGTTTTAAAAGTGATTTATTTTTTCATAACTTGTTGACTTTAAAAATATTTTTGTTATAATATAAACAACTATAATAATTAAATTCTTGAATTTAATTCTCTTTTTTGTATTATAACAAAATATGGTTTTTATGTTTTTTTGCGTAAAATATTAAAATTATGTTAAAACATAATTTTACACAATTCACAATAATATCCCCATTTAAGGTTATTGTGGTATAATAATTTTTCCAGAGTTAAATATTCTTAATTTAAACATTTATAGTTTAATCAATAATTTCCCATCAGAAAAATAATTTATGTTTTCTAGTGGAAAAGAGGTAGAAACATTATATGTTTTTAATTGGTTCTTTCTTTACCGAAAAAGAATTGAACAAAGAAAATTTAATAAATTCGTTGCATAAACGCCGCAATAAAAACCAAAGAGCAAAACATGAAAGCATTATTTTAAAAAGCTTCTTTTTGATAATGATATTTCTTTTATCTGTTTTATCCGTTTATTTGTTAAAGTTAATTCCTTCGGTAAAAAAATCTTTTAATGATTTTACCGACGCTTTTACAGAAGTTGAAAATGTAGCAGAAAACACAATCGTTTTAACTAAAGAAGATAAAAAAGAAGAAAAAGATGAAAAAGGCGAAGTAAAAACCATTAAGTATGATGGTGGAATTAATCGTAAAAAAAAGAAAAAAAGATATAAGAACGAAAATTACAAAATGCAGGAAGATAAAATAACTTTTGTTCTTTCTTTGTTGATCGTTATTGCCTTAATCTTGCTTTTATCTTTAGTTTTGTTACCTTCTTTTTTTAGTTACACTAGTCGCTTTTTGATTATCAACGCCGGACTAATTCTGGGTATTGTTTTAAATTTATATAATGAGGCTAATATTTTTAAAATATTTATTTTTCCAAGTATAGTTTTTTTGATTTCTATATATTCTTATACAATTACTTTATGGTTTTATTATCTTAAATTCAGCCCTAATAACCAAAAAGAAGGCCGTTTTAAAAAATTTTGGTTTATTATCGCGAATTATTTATTAATTACCATTTCTTTGTTAATGATTGTTTTGTTTGTTATATCTATAATGAAATGCGCTCAAATAGATATTATCAACCAAATGCAATATTTTTACGAAAAACCTAAATTTTGGGTTTATTATTTTATCATTAGTTTATTGACCATCTTGCCTTTTTCATCATATATGACAGGTTCTTTAAGTCTTTTAGATTTTATTTTAAGCAAGAATATTGATAAAAAATACGAACATTTTTTCGCTTTTGCTTTATTTCTTTTGTTTTTATTCTCTACTTTATCACTTTTATTAATTATTTTTTCTCCAGACATTGATGAAAAAGATGGAAATAAAAAGAAGAAAAAGAAAAAAGGTCTTAAATTAACCAATAAGAAAAGCAATTAATTTTAAAAAAGGACCAAGATATGAATAATAATTTAAAACACCTGAATAAAGGTCGTTTTTTGACTTTTGGAGTGAGGACATT
>NZ_JABUOH010000057.1 GCF_013391955.1 Candidatus Phytoplasma pruni | reverse complement strand
TTTAAAAATGAATAACAAAGAAAAACAACAAAAATTATTAGCCTTAGAGGAGTTTCAAAATTCCTTTTTGTATTACAACTACGATTGCACCTTAGAAGAACAAAGTTTACACAATAACACAATAATGGAATTATTAGATTCTATGATCGCTGTTTACAAACACGACGGATTCACAGAACATTTTGATGAAGCCGACGTCAACGATCTACCCGATGCTTTAATAAAAAAAACCGCCCACGTCGTTGATTTATTAGAAGATGTTTACCTCGCCATCGGATCCCTCCGCTACGAATTGGAATATCAAGCCAACAAATTAACCAAAAACAACGACGAATAACCCCCAGACCCTATCTCATCCATAGGGTCTTTTCATTTAAATAAAAAAATAAAAGGAAAATAAAAATATGTCAAACATTCCAAAAACAACCGAAAATCAATCCAATTTAGTAGTTCAATTCTTAAAAGACCAAGCAAAAATCCGCCAAGAATTATTAACATATTACGATTCATTAATCAACGACATTTTAAAAATAATGGGAAATTCTGAGAAATTATCAGAACAACAAGAGGAAAATATCGGATATTTAATAGAACAAGCAATAAATGACTATGATTACAACACCAACATTATAATGAGTCAATTAAATGATATTTTAAATATTAAATACGAAAATTAACCCCACACACCCACGCCCCGGCATTGACACAATGTCAAACAAAACATCAACCCCCCAAAAGGAGAAAAAAATGAAAAAAAACAAAGATGTTTCAAAACAACCGTACGCAACTGTTGAATATACAGATCAATTAGGTCATAAAGTAATTGCTTTGGAAAATTTTCAAGGCATCGCCATCAAAAAAAATGTTTATCTCCCAAACGAAACAGAAACAGAAGTGTTATGGTACACTTCCGAACACGATCCTCAAACAGGAATTGAAACCAAAGCAACCTACTACAAACCAGATGGCACAATAGACTACGTTGATGATTACAACCAAGATCCTCAAAAGGATTATTACCGAGACATCATCCATGACAAAGACAAAAATATGTATATCATCGTGGAAATGAACTTAAAAACGAACCAAAAAATCAAAGAAACTCATTGTTCTGTCGACGGAACAATTGAAACTATCAAAGATTACAACAACAATCTTTTAACCAAAAAAACCTATTTCGCCGAAGACGGTACAATAAGTTTCAGTAAACAATATTTTTATGACAATAACAACGATTTAATAAAAACAATATTCCAAGACGACGAAGGAGATGTTTTAGACATCATCATCCATCAAACACCCTCCCCACAACAAAAAGAAAGTTCAAAATAAACAATAAATAAACACACGCTCCGGCATCCAACACAACACCCTACATCCAACAACCCACCCC
>NZ_JABUOH010000056.1 GCF_013391955.1 Candidatus Phytoplasma pruni | reverse complement strand
AAATCATTTTTGTTTGTTTAATTGTTATTACCCTAATTATTTATTGGGAAGTTAATTCATATAAAGCTTCTGTGTAAATCATAGTTAATTTCATTAAAGTTTCGATAGATATGTTTTCATCTTTTTGATGAAATAAAGCGTTTTCTTCGGGAAAAATAGGTCCAAAAGCGACTAAATTAGGGACTGTTCTGACGAAGCTGCCACTTCCTCTAGTTAAAGGTTGAGAAACTAGATCGTTTGTATGTTTTTGATAAGCTTTCATTAAGGTTTGCGATAAAGGGCTTTGAGGACTTTGATAAAACAAAGCTTTATGGAAATCAACATTTACTTTAATATTGTTTTCTTGCGCTTTTTGGTTGATTTGGGTCATTATATCTTCATATTTGATACCTTTAGGATATCTTAAATCTAAATAAAAAGAAGCTTTGTTACCGTCATAATTAAAAACTCCGCTAAATAAGGTTAGATGTTCTGTTTCAGCATCTAAATGATTAATTCCTATTTTTCGTCCATCTGAACTATCTACTACATAATTATTTAAAAAATTAAGGAAATTATTTTCGATGTTTAAAGCTTGTAGGATTTTGATTAAGTTATCATTAGCGTTGATACCTTGATCTGGGGCTGAACCGTGAAAAGCGGCTCCTTTGACTTCGATAGTGATTCTATCATTTTGTCTGATAAAAGTAGCGTTTATATCGTGTTTTTGGATATATTGTTGAAATAAAGCTTCATAATGAGGTTCATAAACTAAAACCGCTTGAGCTAAATCCGGCACAACATTTACTTTAGAACCACCTTGCATACTAATAATGCGGGGATCTTTGGTTGAAGTTTCTAAAGATAAAACCACAATCCCTTTTTCAGCATAAACTAAAGGGAAATAACTATCAGGAACAAAACCAGCCACAGGCATTTCCGGATGTTTTTCAAAGTAATGATCCACACAACGCCATTCACATTCTTCATCTAATCCTAAAACAAATTTCACTCTTTTCTTTAAAGGAATGTTTAATTCTTTTAAAATTCTTAAAGCAAAATAAGAGGCAATAACGGGGCCTTTATTATCTTGAGAACCTCGAGCATAAATTTTACCGTCCACTATTTGAGCTGCATAAGGAGGATAAGTCCAATGGTTACCAGCCGGAACAACATCAAGATGACCTATTATGCCAACCCAATCTTTTTGATTGCCGTATTCTATATGACCGGCATAACCATCAACATTCACAGTTTTAAAACCATCTTTTTCTCCTAAATGTAACATAAAAGCAAGAGCTTCTTTTAATTTTGGTCCAAAAGGCGCGCCTTTATTTTCTGGCTTAAAGGATTCTAATTCACTCTCTATTCTTAACAAATCTTGCAGAGTTTGAACAATAACATCTTCTCTTTTTAAAACTTCTTTTTTAAAATCAAACATTCTTTATCTCCTTGTTTGGGTTTACTTTTGGATTTTTACTATAATTCCGAAGAAAAGACATCATATAATAAAACAAATATATCTCTTAAAATTAATATTTTCGAGCATTAAGTTTACTTTTAGCGAAATTTAAAAATAACGAAAATAAATAAGTTAAGACGGCTAAAAGGAAAGCAGTTAAAAAAAGATAAGGATATCCTTGTTCGTCCTTTTTCAATAAACCTCCTATAATGCCAGGTTTGTGAGGATTGATGAAATCATAAGGATATTTATATGTTTTTCCTCTTATTTCGCTTATTTTACCGATAATTAAATAAATAATTA
>NZ_JABUOH010000055.1 GCF_013391955.1 Candidatus Phytoplasma pruni | reverse complement strand
TTATAAAAAAATATTTTTATAATACAGAATTAAATTAATTTATTCTGATTTTGATAGTTTATAAAAAAGCTGTTTCTTATAAATTCACAAACACATCATAAAATTTTATTTTATCATATTTGTTGAATAAATTATGCTTTTTCTTTGAAAAAACATGTTTCATACTTGAAAAAGAAGACTTTTTTGAGGTTCAAAAAAATGACCCCCTTCTTTTCCAAATATTTGCCAATTTGCAAAAACAATACAATAATGATTAAAAAAATAAACAACCCTCTTATTCGCTCGATAAGAGCGTTTAAAAGGGTTATATTGATACAAAAGAATAGCTTATTTTTTCTGTTTAGGGTCAAAATAAGAAATTAACCCTTTACCGATTAAATTAAAGGATAAAGAGGTCAAAGAAATAATAATGAAAGGTCCATAAAAAATATGAGGATGGAATCTAATATTTTCTTTAGCGGAACCTAAAATATTACCCCATTCTGGTTTGGAAGCATCTACTCCTAAACCGATAAAACCTAAACCAGAAATAGTTAAAATAATGGTGGACATTCCTACCACAAAACGCGTTATTAAGGTATCTCGTAAATTAGGAATAATATGTTTAAAAATAATTCTGGTTTTAGTAGCTCCTAACGCTTCAGCAGATTTAATAAAATCTTTTTCCGTAATGCTTAAAGTTTTACCCCTTATCAGACGAATAAAACTAGGAATATTGGTAATACTTAAAACGATCACTAAAGTATAAGCATTTTTGGGCAAAAAGATCAATAGTAAAATAGCTAAAATAACATCCGGAACAACCACTAAAATATCACATATAAAATTAATAATATTGTCTATTATTCCGCCAAAATAACCAGATATAACGCCTAAAAAAGACCCTATTAACATGCTGATAAGAATAGAAAAAAAAAGATATTTTTAAAGAAATTTTGCCTCCTTCTAAAACACGACTATATAAGTCAAAACCACTCGTATCAGTTCCTAACAAATGATCCCAACTGGACGTAAGAAGGCTTTCATCGGATGATTCATAAGGATTTTGAGAAGGCAAGACATACATAGCCAATAATAAAATAATTAAAAAA
>NZ_JABUOH010000054.1 GCF_013391955.1 Candidatus Phytoplasma pruni | reverse complement strand
TAACTTTTTTTTCATTTTATTGATAATGAATGAAATTTTGGGCATTTTTGAAAATATTTTCTTTTGGATTTCCAAAAAAAAATTAATTAATAAAAAAATCCTTTCACTAATACTAATAGCGGATTTTTAAAAAAAAGTATCATTTTTTTGAAATTTTTTTTAAACTTTTTTTCATTTTGTTGAGAAGGGTGAATTTTAGGCGTAGTTGTAGCGTCAGACTTTCTCTTTCTGTTGATTTTTGTTTTCTCGCCGGAGCGTGGTTGTTGTTTTCAATATTTTAAGATAGGTGTTTTTCACATCTATCTTTTTTTATTGAGTTTTTTCAACTTTTTTTGTTGATCGTAATAATTTTTTTGAACTTGGTAAGGAGTTTGATAATTAAATTTAGCCAATAACCATTTTTTATTGTAATGTTTCATAAAATTATGAATAATCTTTTCCGCTTTTTCGTAAGTGAAAGTATGAAAATTAGGATATTTGCTTAAAATAGCGGATTTCACCACTGAATAGAGCGATTCTACTGGGGCGTTTTGCGAGGGAGAGGCTTTGGCACTCATACTGGGAACGAACTTTCTTTCTTTTAACCAATTTTGAAAATTAACCGAACGATAAACAGTGCCTTGGTCGGAATGAACGATACAAGGTTGTTTTATTTTTTTTAAATCTTGAAAAGTGGCGTAAATTAATTTATGGTTCGCGTTAGGTGAGGTTTTATAAGAGGGAGAAAAATTACTGTATGAATCAATAATAGTGGAAAGATAGATTTTACCACCTAGAATTTTAAATTCGGTTAGATCAGTAAATAGTTTTTCATAAGGTCTGTCGGCTTGAAAATTATTTTTAATTAAATTTTTGACCGCATGAAGATTTCGATCATATTTGAATTGCGGTTTTTTCTTATTTCTCACACATTGAAAGTGGTTTTCTTTCATTATTTTTCTTATTTGCCGATGACTGATCGGTTCTTGGGGGTGTTTTATATTATAATGAGCCCTCATGGTGCGATAACCATGCCAAAAATCGTTCCCACTACACAGGTTTTCAACTCTTTCCACGATTTCTTGGTACGCTTTTTGTTGAGCTATTCTTTTTGGTTGGGTAATCGTCCAATAATAATAGGTCGATTTTTTAACTTTTAAAACTTTAAGAATGTTTTTGACGGTTGTACGGTCTTTAAATTGGTTCACGATGTCAATGGCGATCTCTTTGGTGAGAACTAAATGTTCCAAAAGAGCGGCTTGAATAAGATTTTCCATGTTTTTATCCTTTTTAAATGATATTCTTTTATTATACAAAGAATATTCATAAAAGATCAACTTATTTCTTTTTAAAATTGTTTCATCAAAAGAATTTCTATCTTAATATTTCTTCTTTTTCTCCAAGAATCATTTATACAATCACACATAACCACGTTCAGGCCATTATTTTAGAGACTGTTTTGTCTTAATAATTTTTGTTTATTTTTAAAATTGGATTTCTCTTTTCTTTCTCTTTATCTTTTCTCTTCTTTTCCATCAAATCCTTCTTTTAATCAATAGAATCAACAGTTATCACGTTCAAGAAAATAATCAAATTTTTTAAATTTGATCTTTCTTCTGATATTTAGAATTTTAACATCAAAAATATCGTTTTCTTCTTTTTTCTTTATTCTCTTATTAGTCTAAGTTAGTTTTTAAAGATAGATTGGTTTTTTTATTCTTTTAGATTCTTTTTTCATTAATCATCTCATTGCATTCAATGATTAATCAATTTTTTCAAAATTGATCTTTCTTCTGATATTTAGAATTGTCTTTCTAAGAAAATCGATCTCTTTGGGTTTTTCTTTTTTCAAAAAAATTCTTTTTTCCCAACTCTATATTTATTATTAAAGATGAATTACATAGTAATGAGAAAAACATCTATATTGATTCTCGTCCTACTTCATCTTTAATAAATATAATATATAGACGTTCGGAAGTGGTGGATTTAAGGATTATATGAGAGATTGCAAAGCGGTATACATGCGGTATACCAATGGTATACGAGTGGTATATGTATGGTATACGCATGGCATACAACTGGTATACGAGTGGTATATAATTATTATAGATGTTTTTTCGTGGGGGTTATTGATTTTCTTCAAGTATTTGCCATATTTGTTTAAAAATCTTTGAGTCAAATTGGTTAGATATTTTTGTCGTTAAAGCTTGAATTTCTTGTTTTTTGTTGTTTGATAATTGGGTAATGGAATTTAAAACTATCGCTTTTTTATCAGTAATTTCATCATTTTGATAGTTTTCTATTAATAATTTATAATATTTACCTTCTAAATCTAAAAAATATTTTTGTGCTTTTTCTTGATAAATTAAAACGTTAGTTTGTAAGGGATATCGTTTACCTTTATAAATAATTTGTTTTCTTTCTGCGCGCTGTTGGTAAACAGCGTAGCCCATACCTTTTCTTTTGCGATAAATGAATTCGCGTATAATAGGTAAATCTTTTTGTAAATAATAAACTACGCCGCCACGATAATTGGTTTGAGGCAGTTTTTCATACTTTCCAATGGGCTTATTTTCGTCTTTAAAGGGTCTTAATTCTAAATTAGTCAACTTATCAAGGGGAATTTTAGATAAGACTTTTTTGATACGTTCTTTGTCGGTGTTTTGATATAATGTTTGAAAAATAGGTTCAGAACTTAACGTTTTTTTATTGATTTTGGTGGTTTTTGTTTGTCCTTCTACTAATATTTCGTTATTTCCTTCCTCATTTAATAATAGCTTTTCTTTCAGAGCTTCGATTTTTTTCACAAATGTTTTATCAACGTAAAAATCGTGGTTTTTGATATCGTAGTTTGGTTTTACACCTGACTTTTTGTGGGGTCTGATGCGTAAACTATTTAAAGCTTGTAAGGTGAATCTTTGTAAAAATTCTTGCGTTTTTGCCATAAATTCTTTAATTATTCGTTCATATTCTTCTTTTTCTTGTTGTTCTTTTTCCTGTTGTCTTTGTTTTATTTCTGCTTCTTTTAAAGCTTTTTCTTCTGGTGATAATGTAATTTCTTCAAATCCAGTATATCTACTCATTATTTGTTTCTCCTTATAGGTTTTAAATGCTTTTATAGTGGATATCCACTTCGAAAAGTTATTCCTAGATAAATTGATTAACTTTTCGAACTAGATAGCGTTTTAACTTGTTTTAGATGTTTTCCTGAGCGTGGTGTGTTGATTCCTGCCTTCTTGAAGAGGTTGGATATTTCTGTATGGTTGTTTTTTCTTTAAGAGAGGAATTAATAGGTTAATTTAAAGATTAAGGGGGGTAAAAGGGGTTAAATTAAGGTGTTTAATCTTAAAGGTGATTAAATTATCAGGTTTTTATTAACTACGAGATTTGATATGGTTTTAGGGGTTATAAGAGCGTATGCAAATTCGCGTACGCTAAATGATTGTGTTTTGGGGATAAAATAGTTTGTGGCATTTTTGTATGTTGTCAGATGAATTAGAGGGGTAAATAGCGTGGACAAATTTGTCGGTGTCAAAGAGGTGGTTTTCGGGTTGGTTTAACGTGCGGGAATTCCCGTACGTCAAAGTGTCCAATTTTAGGGCGATAAAAAAAGACCCTACGAGATGAATTAGGGTCTTAATTTAATAATGAATAACATCTTGGATAGTTTTATCTGGTTGGTAAAAAATGGATTTGAAAGGATAATTAGTTTTAAGGTTAAAATAGGTGATAAAACTAACGGTACCGTCATGACGAAAATGTTTTTGTGCTCTTTTATTGCCGGAATAGAGGTCATATTCTATTTCGTACCACAGAGAATCGTCAGAATGATAGTAAAATGATTTAAATAATCGTTTTTGGGCGTTATATACAAAAATTCTTGTATATCCTCGTTCGTCAATTTGTATTTTTAGGGTCATATTTAGTTTTCTCCTTTGATTTTTAATTTTAATTTTAAATTTGGTTTGGATTTTGTGAATGTAAGTGTTATTTAACGCATGTGAATTCACATGCGTTAAAAGGTCGCCTACCAGGTAGGATTGTTTGGTATTTGGTTGCGATAATTATTTACTTTATCTGGTTCTTTCGCTTTTTCTTTATCGCCTGCCAGAGAGATTTCTTGAAGTTCTCGCGGTATTTCTATAAATTTTTGATTAGATTTTTTAAAGATGAAAGCGATTTCTATTCGGGATTGTCCGTTACGATTTTTAGAAATACTTAATTTAGTGTGTTCTTTATATATTTTACGAGGAAATTGTTCTGTAAAAAGATGATGATTGTCGTCCCATCGCGAAGAAGGCGTATGAGTTTGGATTTGAAAGATGATATTAGCGTTTTGCGCGATGCCAGAACCTCCTTTGAACTCCATCGAATTGAATTTATCCTCATTCTCATCAGGTTGTTTTTTGGTTGATTCTTTCTTGGTATATTGAGCTAAGGCGAAAACTGGGGTTTCTAGGTCGTTGGCTAATAGTTTAAGACGGGAGGTGATGTTGCTGGTTGCTCTTTCTAGTAAGTCGTTATCAGGGTCGGTCATAATATGGATATGATCCACAAAGATCATTTTTAAATCATAACGGTTTTTGATGATATTAGCTTTGATTTCTAAGTAATCAATCCCTCTGTTTCTTGGCATCATTTCAAAAATGAAATTATATTTTTTCATATCTTCGATCGCTTTTTCCATTCTTTCTCTTTCTGAATTGTGGAGAGTGTCGTTATCTTCGGGAAAATCATAAGTTTTAATTTTGGTTAAATTGATTCCAGTATAAATAGCGATCATTCTATCAAAGATTTCTTTTTTAGACATCTCATATGAAAAAAACAACATATAAGGGTATTTCTGGTTTTTTTGGTAATATGAATCAGCGTATTCAAAAAGGAGGTTTAAGGAAAGAGCGGATTTCCCGCCGCCTGTTTTACCACCATAAATGATTAAATCGGTGTTAGAAATCGGACCTAATTTTTCGTTTAATAAGGAATAATTATTGGTACTGAAAGTAGTATCATTTAATATTTTTTGAATATCTTGATAACTTTTATCTTGGTAATAGTCGAGATATTGTTGACATAACTCTTGGTTGGTGATTTCGGTATTATCTTTTTTGTTGGTGAAATCTAGCAGTTTGAAGGCGAGGGAATGGATTTGTTCGGGTTGAGGCTTGGTGAAATTGATTTTGCTGTATTCGGCTTTAATAGAATGGATTTGTTCTTGGGTTTTCGCGATTTTATTGTTTAAAAAATATTGTTGAAAGAAATCTTCTTTCGAAACTTTTTGTTGGATGATTTGGTTTAAGTAAGTGGAATTAATTCTTTTGAATTTAGCGGAGGTTTTGATTTTGTAGTCTAATATTTCATTGGAAAGAGAGGCGGTGATGTCATAAGTCTCGGTAATTAATTGATAAATTAAACGGTTTTGTTCGTGAGAGAATTCACAATCACGGACTTGGGTGATAATTCTTTTTTGTTCTTGGTCGTTAGTGAGGGTGAAAATATAGGATAGTAATTGACTTTCTGGTTGTAGAGTGATGTTTTCCTGAGGGTTTTTTTCGTGGTTTTGTTTCATTTTTGTTTTCTCCTTTGGGATTGTATTTTTATTTTGTGGCAGAGGTTCAGATATAGAGGGTCGTGTTTGTTCTGCCGGGGCGTGTGTTTGTTGTTGTTTTGCGAATGAGGAGGCGAAATAGCGGGTGTGAATTTGCACCCGCTATTATTTGTCGATAGATAGAGTAATTTGTGTTTTAGCAGTTTGATATTCTTGGAGGGCGAGTTGATGTTCTTTTTCGAGGACTGTTTTTTCTTTGGGGGTTAAATCTGAGAGATAGCGAGTACGGATGTGTCGTTCGGTGATGGGATTATATTCTTTGATGTAATAGAGGGAACCGTCGGAGTTGTAGCGAGTGGTTTTAGTGTGTTCGCCATTTACAGGATCATAGTCAGCGAGACGAATGATGGAACCGTTAGGGCGAAAAGAAATATATTTAATTTCATGGCGGTTTTTAGGATTATAGGTGGTGATGGAATTGATCGTTTCATCGGGATTAAAATTAATTTCTTTTTCTTTGCAGCTTTTTTTTGTATTGTAATAAATGATGGTGTCGAGTAAATTATCACGGTTGTAATATATTTGTGTCATTAGATTTAATTGAGAATCATAGTGATTAATACGATAAAGAATGTTTTTCGGGTGAAAAAATAATTCTTTAATTATTTGGTTTTGAGGATTATATTCTTGGATCGTTTTGTATCCGTTTTCATCGATATGAATAGTGGTTTTGTTTTGTTTCATTTTAAATTCTCCTTTTGGGGTTGTATTTTTGGGGTGGATCGATATATTTCGAGGGCTAGTCGGTGTTCTTGGAGGGCTAGTTGACGTTCTTCGGGGGGGATTTTTTCGTAGCGGAGGGAGCGCAGGCGACGTCCGTATTGGGGGTCGTGAAATGAAATAATAAAGTCGATGAAACCGTTAAAATCAAACAGGTCGATAGATTTGGTGAGTTTACCAGTTTGGGAGTCGTAGATGTTGATATAGGAAACATCGCCTTCGTAGTAGTAATGAATGTCTTTGGTGGGATTGTTGGTTTGGGGGTTGAAATTTTTGATAGAGTGGAGACGACCGACAGGGTAGTAGGAGGTTTTTTTTATTTTTCGGTTGTTTTTATTGTATGCGGTGAAGGTTTTGTAGCCATTTTTGTTAGTGTAGGTGGTTGTTCTTTTTATCTGAAAAATGTTATTTTGATTTTTTGTCATTTTTTTTTCTCCTTTGATTTTTATTATTTTTGAATTGTGGCAGAGGTTTAGATGTAGAGGGTCGTGTTTGTTCTGCCGGAGCGTGGTTGTTGTTTTGTTAATCGGTTTTTTTTGAGATGAGAAAGATCAAATTGGTATTCACTTTCAATAGAACCATCGGGATGATACCAAATGGTGTTAATACGGATACCGCCGGCTTTAAACCAATCTCTGCTTTTGATGGAGCCATCAGGGCGGTAGAAAGTATGGGTGTTTTCTTCGCCGGGTTTAGGAATTAAAATAACCAAACTATGGAGTAAACCATCATCGTTAAAATAGGCTTGCTTAGAAATTTTTCCTGTTTTGGGTTCGTATTCTTCAAAATAACAAAGAGTGTTATTTTCCCGGAAGAAGGTGTATTTAATTTTTTTGCCAGCAGGATTGTTTTCAAGGATGTAATGTAAAGATCCATCAGGGCGATATTTATGAGATTTAGTGGTTTTGCCTGTTTTGGGGTCATATTCCTCATTGATGAGAATTTTGTTTTCAATATTTTGGTGAAAAAATTTAATTATTTTTTTAGTTTTAGGATCAAATTCACGGAGGGAATGGATCGTTTCATTAGGGCGATAAATTGTTTCTTTGATTTTTTCATTTTGGTCGTTAAATTCGGTGATGGTTTTATAACCATAATTATCGGTAGTGATTTGGGTTTGGTTCATGTTTTTTTCTCCTTTTTTTGTTTTATTTGGTTTTTTTGATAAATTAACGAAAATGGTTTTCATAAAATTGGGGGTTTTCTCGGAAATGATGATAAATGTAGGCGCACATGACAATAAAAAAAATACCCCACAGGGTGATGAAAAATATTTTCAGAAAAGAGGGATCGTTTGGTTTCATAATGATGTTCCTTTCTTTTTTTATTTGATTTAATTTATTAGAGTTGTTTTTTTTGCCTGAGCGTGGTTATGTTTTGTTTTAAGGTAATACGAAAATTTCTGAATTTTGTTTTAAATTAATAAATAATTTTTCGATTATGGGGTTTATTTTTTCTTGGGAAAGATTGTGAAATTGGATGTTAAAAGTGATTTCGTCATCTGGATAATATCCCTCCTCAGGATCTTGGATGCTTATTTGTTCTATATCTTCTAAATTGGGGAAATGAGAGGTTAATGTATTGATTAAATATGCTGGTTCAAAAGGCAATATCTCTCCTTGGTTTATTTCCATCATGACATAGCCAGCATCTGGGTTGATAAGTAATTTTAATTTATAATTCATGTTTTTTCTCCTTTTTTAAATTAATTAATTTAATATATTTTTTTATTTTTTGAAGTTAATCACGCCAATCTCGGCGCATCTTCCATTCTAGGTTTATATTTTTGATGGTTTGTTTTTCATATCTTTCGATATCATCGTAATTTTTAAAATTACGACGGAAAGTTCTGCCTTTGGGGGAACAATATTTGGAAATTCTTCTTTTCGGCATTTTTCTGTTCGCCATTATTAAATCCTCCTTTAATAAATAAAGTTATTTTTTGTGTGTAAAGAAAAGACCCTAAAATGATTTAGGGTCAGGAATTATGTTTTTTGATTTTGGAATTGGTTTTGATAAAGTTATTTTTTTAGTAAAAATAAAGCCTAGTGATAAAACTAGGCTTTTAAATATAAAGTGGAACTATTTATTAACTTTGACGTTTTGAACCATTCTTTTCAGGGCGCTAGATGGTCTATAACGAACAACTGTTTTAGCAGCTACGTTCATCTTTTCTCCTGTTTGAGGGTTTCTACCAGAGTGAGCTGGTCTGTGTTGTAAAACTAATTTACCCACAGAAGGATATAAAACAACTTCTTGATGGGAAACTAAAACTTCCTTCACGACACTTTCTAAGGATTCGTAATTTTCCCTAGCCTGTGTCAGACTGATGTTTTGTTTGGCAGCTAATAAAGCTATCATTTCTTTTTTTGTAATCATATTCGTAAATCTCCTTTGATTTTTATAATTTTTCGTAGTTTAGAGACAATTGCGGTCTTAAAATTAAACAGCACAAGATTCACATTCGTTAACTTTTAATTTTTGTGTTCTAGTATAATAAAGAGTTTTGATGCCTTTATGATGAGCGTATAAATAATATTTTTGTAATTCTCTGGTGTTTATCTCCGAAGTGATACATAATTCAAAAGAAATCCCTTGATCGATATGTTTTTGCGCCATAGCGATAACATCAATGATTTTATAATTATCCATTTTATAGGCTGTTTCATACATAAAGGACACTTCTGCCAAAGAAGGAGCCGGGAAATAAGTTTTCGAATTCCCATAAGTTCTTTCTTCTACTAATTGTTTAATTGGCGTTAAAGAAGGAGTGGCGGACATAATATAACCAATGGAACCATTAGGGGCAACCGCTAATCTATGGGAGTTATATAAACCGTGTTTAATAACGTTTTCTTTTAGTTCTAACCAGTCTTTATCGGTTGGTAAATAGATTCCCTCAAAAATTTTCTTAACCTGTTTTAAAGTAGGATAAATAGCTTTTTTATCGGCAAAATATTTTCCGTCTGCGTAAGTTGATTTTTCAAATTGATAAAACTTCTCACCAGTTTGTTGCGCTTTCATATTGGAATGTAATAAAGAGTAGTAATTCACAGCGTTAAAGAAAACATCGATTAATTCTAAATCTTCTTTACTACCAAAAGAGATCATTTGTTCGGCGATATAACCATGATGACCCATGATCCCAAAACCCACACTACGGTTCAGACGGTTGGCTTTTGCCACCCCCGGAACATAACCAATATTAGTTTTTAAAGAAACAGAGTTCATAATTTCCATAGCGGAAAAAACGGTTTCTTTAATAGCGTTATTTTGAATCATATTTCCCATATGACCGGAAGATAAATTACAAGAAATATCCATGCCGATTTGATCGTTTTTTCTCTCATCATAAGGGGCGTAATGAGAAGTAATAGAAGGTTGCAGGATTTCGGTACATAAATTAGAAAATTTAATTTTATCAGCGGAAGTATTTTTATTATTCACGTTATCTGCAAACATAATATATGGATAACCAGATTCGCCTTGGAGTTGAGCGATTAATTCTAATAAATTACGGGGATTGACATATCTTTTTTTAACTTTCGGGTTGTTAACTAAAATATCGTACCATTTATCCATCTCAATCGAGATATCAGCAAAATTAAGTCCGTATTCTAGATAAACACTATGAGGGTAAAAAAGAGCCATCATTTCATTATTTCTCGCTAATTCGATCATTTTATCAGGAATAACTACTCCCAAAGATAATGTTTTCAAACGGACATCTTCATCAGCGTTTAATTTTTTAGAATTTAAAAAATCTTCAATATCAGCGTGGAATATATTTAAATAAGCTGCGCCGGCTCCTAATCTTTGCCCCATTTGGTCGGCATAACGGAAACCATGATCTAATAGTTTACCAACGCCAATAACACCCTTACAAGCGTTATTGACACCTTTAATGGTTTCCCCTTTGGCTCTTAAATTGCTTAAATTGATGGAAACTCCACCCCCTATTTTAGAGAGTTGCATCGAAAACTCCATAATACGAGCGATATCGTTTAAAGAATCACCAGCTTCTAATAAGAAACAGGACACAAATTCGCCTCTTTTTTTAAGCCCTGTATTTAATAAAGTCGGGGTAGCGGGTGTAAAGTTTTGCTGGATTAAGTTTTTGATTAGAGTTTGAGTTAATTCGAAATCTCCCGAAGCGTGGTATAAAGCGTTTACTACCAAGCGGTCTTCATAAGTTTCTAGATAATGTTTTTTATCACGGGTTTTTAAAGCATAATCATTATAAAATTTAAAAGCGCCCATTAAAGATGGAAAACGGAATTTTTTAGCATACGCGATTTGATAAACAGTTTTAATTTGTTCGTCAGTATACAAATCTAAAAAAGCTTTTTCGTAATAATCATTTTCTGTTAAAAAAGTTAATTTTTCTTTTAAAGACGGGAATCTTTTTAATTTAGGGTTCACTTCTTCTAAGAAATAATATCTTACCGCTTCTTTATCTTTATTTAAATCTTTGATATTTCCTTCTGCATCAATGATTTCATTATTTAAAATTTTCCATTGAGGAATTTTACTTTTATCAGAACTGAAAGATTCTTTTTTGATTTCTTGGATATCGTTTTTTGTTTGAGACATGTTTTGATTCTCTTTAAAATTGATTTTTTTTGGCATTTTGTTGCCTCCTTTTTTTTATTTTTATTTTGGTGTTGATATTGGTAGTTAGGTTGTGGAGCGGGGGAGATGGATAGCGGGTGGGAATTCCCACCTGCTAAGGTTAGTCGGTTTTCTTGGACGAAGAGGCGTTTTTTCTATCCTGTTCGTTTTGTCTTTCGGCTTCGATTTTGTAGGCTTCAAAAGCGGCGTCGAGATCTTGCGGGGTGATTTTTTTAACCTCTTCGGGATTCGGGTAATATCTTTTAATAGCGGAGATGGCGGCTTTTTTCAAGAGAGATATTAATTGACGAGGATTTTGTAAAGAGGGGTAGGCTTCTAATTTTTCGTTGATTTTTCTTAAATGTTGGAATGCCTCATCAGTATAACGATAAACGGTGCCATGCTCGGTAGATTGGGTTTTAACGACGTTTTTGACGTATGTTTCTAAAAAGTGTTGACGGTTTTTCTTATCCAGAGGGTTAACTTCTACTTTATAGTCGAAACGGGATAGGATGGCTGAGTCAATGTCTTCGAGGTGGTTAGTGGTACCGATGAAAAAGATCGCTTTATCTTTGTCGAATTTTAAACCGGTTAGGTTATTTTTGAATTTAGTTACGATATTTTTGGTAGCTTGGGAATCGGCGGTGGTTAGGTTATGCATCGGGATTTCGGATTCGTCTATGCAAACGATGATAGGGGCGAACTGGTGAGCCCAGAAGAATAGGGCATCCACCATTTCAATTCCTTCTTTGGTATTGAATTTTTGAAAGATAGTACCGTCTATTTCTAGATAGTTATAACCGGTTTCTTTGGCTAAGGCACGGGCGAGAGAGGTCTTACCAGTTCCCGGGGGTCCATATAACATTAGACCAGTTAAAGGTTTAAAACCTAAATCGGTTAATTCAGAGGGAGTACGGATGGTTTGGAGGAAATCTTCTAAAACCGCTTTTTCTTGTTCCATCCCTATTAGATCGTGGAATCTTTTTTCTTGTTTTAGGTCTTCGGTGGTGTATAATTTCATTTCTTTGATGTATTTTAGGGGGTTGAAAGTTAATTCTTGGGTTTTGGTACGAACGGCGTCGAGAAACTCTTTGGTAGTGTAATTTTTAGGGTCGTAGGTTTCTATTTTGATCGGTTTTGTTTCTTGGGGTGGTTCTTCTACTTCGGGTTTAGAGGGTGTTTCCGGAGCAGGTTTGTCGGGTTTTGTTTCTGAGATAGGAGGTGGAGTAATTGTTGGAGTGGGGGAGGATTGGGATTGTTGGTAATAGTAATAAAGACCAAATCCTAATCCTCCGATGAATAACAGGGTGAATAAGGTCATGAAAAAGATCGGTAATTTAGATTTGGATGGGTGATTTTTTTTAGGTGGCATAAGAGGGTGCCTCGCTTTCTTTTATTTATTTTTTTTTATTTTTAATAATGAAAAAGACCCCAAGAGGATGGGGTCTGGTTAGTTGAGGAGGTAGAAGAGGTGGAGAATTTTTTGTTTTTCTTTGGCTAATTCAATTAAACGTTCTATGGTGATGGATGATTCACGAATAGGATTTGCACCATGATGATTATTTTCTAAATAAGCGGTGTAAAAAAATAGGGGGGTGTTTATAAGTTGACGATCAAAATATCCGTCGGTGTCGTTGTAGCGATCTTTTTGTGGGGCTTTGATGCCAGTTATACCTTTTAAATGAGGGAGGGTGTTGTAAATTTCATCATGACGGGTGATGAAATGTCTGTGGATTTGGTACGTTTGTGGGGAGGTTTGACGAATAGTATTGATTTTTTGATTGAAAAAAGACGAATTTTCTGAAAGGGAAGAGTGATACGCCTGCTGGGAGTGTTGATATTCTTGGAGGGCGAGCTGGCGGCTTTGTTCGACGGCTGTTATTTCTTCGGGGGTTAAATCTGAGGGATAGCGATAGCGGATGAAGGCAGCACTTTGAAAATCGTATTCTTTTATGAATTGAAACGAACCATTTCCTTTATAGTCAATTCGTTTTGTTTGTACGCCGGTATTAATATTATGTTCGGTGATAAAATCAACTTGTCCGTTGGGAAAATAGAAATTAGATCGTATATGGTCGCCAGATGGAACAATGTATTTATGAATAAAACTGATGAATTTTTGAGGGTTTTCGACATTGTCTAATGATGTTGGAGGGGGCGTGGTGTGTAAATTAGTTTCGTATTTTCTTCTACAAAATTTTCCGTCAATGTACCAATTATCCCAAAGTGGTCCTTTTTTGTAAACGTAAGGGTGTGTTTTTCCTTCAATATCATAAAGAGTACGGTCGGATTTGTCTAATTTTTCTCTTATTTGATCGCCTGTATAAAATGTTTCTTCTTGAATGGGAGATAATTTGAGCCAATGGTATAGAAAAGAATGATAGTAACGAGTAGTTTGGCTTCGTTTGTGAAAATGGGGGTCGTAGTGAGTGATGGAGGAAATTGTGTTATCGGGGTTATAGTGTATGGATTTGGTGCGGTTGCCGGTTTGGGGGTTAAAGTCGTCGATGGAGTCAATGGAACCTTTGTCGTTGTAAAAAAATTCTTTAATTTTTTGGTCGGAATGATTGTTGATTTGTTTAATAGAACCGTTTGGATTATAGATATAAATGCCATTTTGAATGAGATTCATTCTCTTGATAAATTGAGAATCTTCGTGATAGATGATTTCAACAGGGAAAGTGGGTCTAGGGTGAATTTTATAATAGGCGATGATCCCTTGGTTTTTATAATAATCTTCCATAGAATTGAAATGAGAGGGTCTAGAATTGGAGTTTTGGGATTGAATGGCGGAGAGATCGCGGTAGAAGGTGAGGTAATTGTTTTGGTGAAACCAGGTAATGGCGGTTTCGGTGGAGACGGGTTTGAATTGATGGGCTTTTTTTATATAATCTTCGCAGCTGGTGGTAGTTGTGGGAAAATAAGATGCGATATTTTTGGAAGTGGTGGTGGGGTCGGAGATGGTTGTTATTTCTTTTTTGACTATATAGCCTTGGGGGTCGGTCCAGATGGTTGTGAATTCGGATGGGACCTCTTTGGTAGTGTAAGAGAAGCCGGATTTGGCGTAGACGTCGCGGTCGAACCAAATGCGGTTAAATGCTGCTTTAACATTTGGTCTAATTATTTTATCA
>NZ_JABUOH010000053.1 GCF_013391955.1 Candidatus Phytoplasma pruni | reverse complement strand
AAAAAAAAAAAACAAGTAGATGAGCTTTTTACTTGTTTTTTTATTCAATTTAATAGAATTATTGTATTTTGATATTAAAAAAATGATACAATTTAACCTTCTTTCATGAAAAAAGGTTAAAAATTAGAAAAAAATTATATAGGAAAAACCATAAAAAAACATATTCTTTTACGTTTAATTATTTTTTTAACCCATAAATCAACCAAAATTTTTTTAATTTTTTCCTGCAAAGAACTGTTTTTCTTTCTTAAAAGAAAAACATCCTTTTTTTTAAAGAAATATTGTGATATAATTAGTAAACATTATATATAATATTTATTGAAACAAGATAAAAATTAATTTTAAAAATTTATGAAAAATAAAGGATTTAAAAGGTTATTTTATGAACCCAAACATTATTGAATTTAAAAAAAAATTAACTACTTTAGAGCAACAAATTAAAACAGATCTTCAGGCTATTAACGATATGAAACAGTTACAACAAGCCGAAGTAGAATATATTGGTAAAAATGGTCAAATAGCCGCTTTATTGAAGGAATTAAGAAATTACTCTTTAGAAGAGAAAAAAACTATCGGGAAAGCTATTAATCTTTTAAAACAAGAAATAAACACTTTATTTCAAGAGAAAAGCAATGTTTTAGAACAAGAACTATTGAACCAACAATTAAAAGAAGAAGAAACCGATATTTCCTTACCTTCTTTTCAATTACCAGTCGGAACCATCCATCCTTTAAATAAAATCCTGGAACAAGCGGAAGACTTTTTTTTAGGCATGGGTTATTCTATTTATGATGGTAACGAAATTGTGAGTGATTTATATAATTTTGAATTAATGAATATTGGTAAAGAACATCCAGCAAGAGACATGCAGGATTCTTTTTATTTAAACATTAATCCTCAATCGCTTTTAAGAACCCACACCTCTTCGGTCCAAATTCAAGCTATGTTAGCCAGCAATTCACAACCTTTAAAAGTTATCTCTTATGGTAATGTTTTCCGTCGTGATAAAGATGATGCAACTCATAGTCATCAATTTACCCAATTAGAGGGCTTCGTTATTGACCAACACACTACTTTAATGGATTTAAAGCAAACTATTATTATGTTTATGCAACACATTTTCGGTCCTAAACAGAAATTGTTATTCCGTCCTTCTTATTTCCCTTTTACTAATCCTAGTTTAGAAGTTGACCTAATTATCGAACAAGAAGGTGAAAAAGACGTTTATTTAGAAGTTATGGGAGCAGGTCCAATTCATCCCGAAATTTTAAAAAACGGTGGTTTTGATCCAGAAATTTTCCAAGGTTTCGCTTTTGGGATCGGTATCGAAAGAATCGCGATGTTAAAATACGGTATTAAAGATATTCGTCATTTTTATAATAACGATAAGCGTTTTTTAAAGCAATTCGCAAAATAATTTTTATCATCTTTTATTAATCAAATAATTTACTAACAAGGAGTTATCTTATGATAATTAACGAAAATATCTTAAAAAAATATCTTTTCCCCCTACCTCATAATTTAAAAGATTTAACCAATAACCATATTATTGAAGTAGAATCAACCGACCTTATTAACCCTAACCAAGAGTTAATTATAGGGGAAATAGTCCAATTTGAAAAAATACCTCAGACGGCTAAACTTAATTTAGTACAAGTTAATATCGGGAAAGAGGTTTTATCTATTGTTTGTGGCGCTTCTAATTTAGCGGTCAATAAAAAAGTCGTAGTGATTCAAAGTGGGTCTTATTTAGACGCTATTAAGACCACTATTGAGAAAAAAACCCTTTGTGGGGTGGAATCTAACGGTATGATTTGTTCCTCTGAAGAAATCGGTTTAAATCTGAAACATTTAACAGACCACGAAAACGCCGAAGAAGGGATTTTACTGTTAGGCGATGACGCTCAAGTAGGTCAATCAGCCCTAGAATATCTTCGATTACAAGGTTCTTTTGTCGAATTAGCTTTAACGCCGAATAAAGCGGAGTTATTGTCTCATATTGGGTTTGCGAAAGATTTAGCCGCTATTTCTACGCCCGAACAACCTCTTAAATTTATCGCTCCTTCTTATGAACCTCTTCAAGAAGACCAAGAAATGAACCCTTTTCAAGTAAAAATCAATAACGACCATTGTTGGGAATATAATCTACGTTATTTAACGGATGTAAAAGTGACCACTAGCCCTTTATGGTTAAGAAATATTTTAAATACTAGTCATATTAAACCAGTGAATAATGTAGTGGATATTATGAACCTCGTTATGATTGAATATGGTGTTCCTATTATCGCTTTTGATGCTGGTAATTTAAAAAAACCTGTTATTGAAATTAATCAAGCTGTTGCTGGGCAAAAAGTGGTTGATGCTGAGAAGAACGAATATCTTTTAAACGCAGAAGATATAGTGATTACCAACGATAAAAAGGTTATTTCCGTAGCGGGAATGATTAATGCCGCTGAATACAACATTAATCACCAAACAACAGATATTATCCTTTCCACAGCTGCTTTCCAAACAGCCAATGTTTTTCAAACGAGTAAAAGGTTAAATATCCAAAACGAAAATGCTTTACGTTTTAAAAGAGGAATTGACCAAGCGTTATTAAAAGAGGCTTTAGAGAAAGCGACCTCTTTATTACAAGAATTAACTGCGGTTAAAGTAAGCCAAAACATGGTTTCTATTCACCGTAAAACACGTCAAAACCCTGTTTTAACTTTCTCTTTAGAAAAGATTAATAAAAAAACCGGGATTAATTTTTCTTCCCCAGAAGTCATAGATATTTTAACTAAATTGGATTACGAAATTAAGACTTCAGAAAAGAACGTTTTTCAAGTGGTTGGTCCATCTCGACGTTATGATGCGGAAATTTATGAAGATGTTATTTCGGATTTAATTCGTATTCGTGGTTATAATGATATGGATACTTCCGAACAAAGCCAATACAAAACGATTGGTTTAAGAACTAACCGTCAACAAGGCTTATATAAATTAAGAAATTTATTAGCTAATTTAGGCTTTATGGAGGTAAAAACTTATAGCCTATTAAACGAAACTCTTTTTAAAATGTTTTCTGATAGTCAGGAATATGTTTCAGTAACTAAGCCTATTTCCAAAGAAAAAACCATTTTAAGACAGAATTTAGCCGCTAATATGATAGAAGTCTTAAGTTTCAATCAAAAAAATAATAACCTCAATAACGCTTTTTTTGAAATCGGTAAAGCTTATTATTCTGACCGAGAAATCATGCATTTATCTTTAGGCTTAAGTGGGTTATTTTTCAATTCTAGTTGGTTGAAACAAGATATCGAAAGTTCTTTTTTTGTGTTAAAAGGGGTCTTAGAAAGAATTCAATTGTTTTTAAACATTGATTTAAAGTTAGTTAAAACTAAGGAATATGCGAACCTTCACCCTGGTAGACAAGCTAATATTGTCCTAGATAACGAAAAAATTGGTTTTATTGGTGAAGTTCACCCTCATGTTAATAACGCTTATCATCTGAAAAAAAGCTTCCTTTTAGATCTTACTTTAAAAGATAGCTTTTTTGATGAACCAAAACCTATCGTTTTTCAAAACATTAATAAATTCCCTTCTATCACTAGAGATTTGAGTTTTTTAATTAACCAACATTACACTTTTGAAGAAGTATCTCTCTTTTTACAACAAGAAGTATCAGATATTTTAGTCCAATACGTGCTTTTAGATCTTTATCAAAATAAAGATTTATCCGCTGAGGAATATTCCTTGTCTTTCAGGTTTACTTTTAAAGATGCTCAACAAAGTTTACAAAAAAACAATGTTGAAGAAATAATGACTAAAATAGAAGATAAATTAAAACAAACATTTCAAGTCCAAATCAGATAAGGTGGTTCATTTTTTTGCGTAAAGGAATTATAATTGAATTTTTAGCTAAAGATTATGTTATTGTTGATCTAGAAACTGAAAAAAAAATTCATGCCCAAGTTAAAGGAAAAATACAAAATATTAAAAATAATTCTGATACTGCGGATTACTCCAAAATAAAAGTGGGCGATATAGTCATGTTTGAACGTAAAAAAAACCAATTTTTAATTGATAGCATCGTTCCCCGTACTAACGAATTACAAAGACCTAGTATCGCTAATATCAACCAAGTCTTTTTAGTCTTTTCTTTGGTAAATCCGAAGTTTCAATTTAAACTATTAGATAAATTTTTAATTATTTTACAAAGATTCCGTTTAAAAATAATTTTAATTTTTACTAAAACAGATTTAGTGGAACCATCCAAAATAGATCTTTTAAAAGAGAAAATCTCTTATTATGAAAAATTTTATCAGGTTTTTTACGTTACTAAAACTAATAAAGAGGGTTTAGATGTTTTATACCCTCTTTTCAAACAACAAGTCACCATTTTAGCCGGACAAACCGGAGTAGGTAAATCGACTTTATTAAATTCCTTAACTTCGCTTAATTTAAAAACTCAAGAAGTTTCGAAGCATTTAAGCAGAGGGAAACACACTACCAAAAACTCGAAATTATTTTTTTTCCATGAAGGATATATAGCGGATACTCCTGGTTTTTCGAAACTAGATTTATCAGAAATTAAAGCTGAAGAAATTAAAAATTTTTATAATGATTTTGTCCTTTTATCTGAAGAATGTTTTTTTGGTTATAGTTGTTTACATATTAATGAGAACAAATGTAAAGTCAAAGAAGCGGTACAAAACGGCTCTATTCCTCTAAAAAGATATAATAATTACCTTTCTTTTGTAGAAGAAATTAAAAACAAAAGAACCAAATTTAAACATAAAACATGATAATTTTCGGATTTTACCTTTCTTTTCCATATAAAGCTGAAAATAAAGGTAAAATAATATCAGAAACTCATTTTTTAAAGAAGAAAGTTGTTTATTGATATGAATTTTGATAAAATTAACCAAAGACAAAAAAAAATACGTAATTTTTCTATTATCGCTCATATAGACCACGGGAAATCAACTTTAGCGGATAGAATTTTAGAAATAACTAATACCATTGAAAAAAGGTCCATGAAATCTCAATATTTAGATTCGATGGATTTAGAACAAGAACGTGGTATTACTATTAAATTAAATTCAGTGGAAATTCTTTATCAAGCGAAAAACGGGGAAGAATATATTATGCATTTGATCGATACCCCAGGACACGTGGACTTTAGTTATGAAGTTTCACGTGCTTTGGCTGCTTGTGAAGGAGTTTTGCTAATAGTAGATGCTTCGCAAGGAATTCAATCCCAAACTTTATCCAACGTTTATTTAGCTTTAGAAAATAATTTAACCATTATTCCGGTTTTAAATAAAGTAGATTTGCCTAACGCTGACGTAGAAAAAACTAAATTAGCCATTCAAGATACTCTAGGATTAGATACGAATACTATTATTTCCGCTAGTGGTAAAACTGGTTTAGGAGTAGTGGAAATTTTAGAACAAATCATTACTAATATCAAACCACCCCAAGGAGACGCTGCTAAGCCTTTACAAGCCTTAATTTTTGACTCCACTTTTAACACTTTTAAAGGCGTTATTCCTTATATTAGGATTATTAATGGTATAGTTAAAAAAGGCGATAAAATCCGTTTTATGGCTAGTAAAGCGGTTTATGAAGTGATTGAAGTAGGTATTTTCAACCCGCATCCTTTTAAAAAAGATTTTTTAGCAGCAGGCGATGTAGGTTATCTAACTGCTTTTATTAAAAATATGGACGCTGTGAGAGTGGGCGATACTATTACTTTACAAAAACACAACCATGTAGAAGCTTTACCAGGTTATCGTCAAATTAATCCGGTAGTGTTTTGTGGGCTATATCCTGCGGATACGAGTAAATACGAAAGTTTAAAAGAAGCTTTACAAAAATTAAAATTAAACGATTCTTCTTTACTTTATGAAAAAGAAAATTCTAATGTTTTAGGTTCTGGTTTCAGGATTGGTTTTTTAGGTCTTTTACATATGGAAATTACCCAAGAAAGAATTGTTAGAGAATTCGGTATCGAAGTAATTATTACCGCTCCTTCGGTAATTTTTCATGTTTTTACCAAACAAAATAAAAAAATTATTATTGATAATTTAAACAAATGGCCTAATAACCAATCTATCGAAAGAGTAGAAGAACCTTATATTAACGCTTTTATCACTTGTCCAGAAATGTATATCGGAGCAGTCATGGAGATTTCTCAAAATAAAAGAGGTCAATTAGAGAATATTCAATATTTAAACGATCAAAGGGTAACTTTGAATTATTTATTACCACTTTCCGAAGTAATTTATAATTATTTTGATAAATTAAAATCCGCGACCAAAGGTTATGCGTCTTTTGATTATCAATTAGATAACTATCGCCCTAGTAAATTGAAAAAAATGGATATTTTATTAAATTCTGAAGTCGTGGAAGCGCTGTCTTTTATCGTACATGAAGATTTCGCTTATAACAGAGGGAAAGCTATTTGTCAAACTTTAAAAACCATGATTCCCAAACAAATGTTTGAAATTACCATTCAAGCAGCTTTAGGAAAAAAAATTATCACCCGAGAAACTATTAAATCGATGCGTAAAAACGTAATTGATAAATGTTATGGTGGTGATGTGACTAGGAAGAAAAAACTTCTTTCCAAGCAAAAAGAAGGTAAAAAGAAAATGAAAACAATAGGAAGAGTTAAATTACCTCAAAAAGCCTTTTTAGCTATTCTTTCCGCCAACGACAATTAAAATTTAAATTGTCTTAATAGCTTAACAAGCTCAAAGGTTATTTAATTTGTTCAAAAGAGGTTGAAAAACATGAGCAATTTAATCGAATTAAAAAACATTAATAAAGTCATTGATAGTCAAATTATTTTAAAAGATATTAACTTAGAAATCAAAACTAATGAATTTGTGACTTTATTAGGTCCTTCAGGATGCGGAAAAACCACTATTTTAAAAATTATCGGTGGTTTTGATGATTTTAGTAGTGGTGATATTCTTTTTAACAATCAAAGCATTGTTGATGTGCCGCCACATAAAAGATTAATTAACACTGTCTTTCAAAAATACGCTTTATTTCCTCATTTAAATGTTTTAGAAAATATCGCTTTTGGTTTGAAAATAAAAGATTTAAATTATGAAACTAACCAAAAAATCAAAGCTTTAAAAAATAAAACCCAACAAGAGATGAATAATGTCATTGATTCTTATCAAGAAAAAATAATGGCTAAAACCACCTCTAAACCGACTTGGTTACAACGTTGGTTCAAGGTGGGTTTTGGACCTGAAATCAAAGCTTTAAACCAAGAGTTAAAAGAAAAAATAAACTTGATTAACCAAGAACACCAAAAAAAATTAACTCTTTTAAAAAAAGACCTTTTAACTTATCAAGAAAAAGACGCTTTTATTAAAAAGACTGTGATGCATTATTTAAAATTAGTTGGTTTAAAGGGTTTTGAAAATAGAGATATTAACCGTTTATCAGGCGGACAACAACAAAGGGTCGCTATCGCGAGAGCTTTGATTAATAAGCCTAAAGTCTTATTGTTAGACGAACCTTTAGCAGCGCTGGATTTAAAATTAAGACAAGAGATGCAGTACGAATTAAAAGAAATTCAAAGAAATTCTGGGATTACTTTTATTTTTGTGACACACGATCAAGAAGAAGCTTTAGCTTTAAGTGATAAAATCGTGGTTTTAAAACAAGGTGAAATTCAACAAATCGGCACTCCCCAAGATATTTATAACGAACCGGCTAATAAATTTATCGCCCAATTTATCGGAGAATCTAATTTAATCCCTGGAGTGATGAAAAAAGATTTTTTAGTATGGTTTGATGATAAAGAATTTGTTTGTGTTGACCGTGGTTTTGATGAAAACCAAAAAGTAGATGTAGTGATTCGTCCGGAAGATATTGATATTATTAAATGGGAAGATGGTTTAATCCAAGGAGTCGTCCAATCGGTTTTATTTAAAGGAGTTCATTGGGAAGTAATTATTAATACTAAACATCGTCAGTATTTAATTCATACCACGGATTTTGTACAAATAGATAGTAAAGTAGGGATTACTTTCAATCCAGAAGATTTACATATTATGGAAGTATGGTAAAAAAGATGTCATCCTCAAACACCAACAAAACTAATAAAATTTATAAATGGTTGTCTTTGCCGTATTTTATCATTATTATTTCTTTAGTGATTGTCCCTATTTTCATTATTGTCTTTGATTCCTTTCAACAATATAAGGAACAAAATTTAGTTCCAATGGGTTTTACCACTGAATATTATCAAAACTTTTATAAGAATCTAAATTTTATTTATGTCTTATTAAGGTCAATTTCGATCGCTGTTATCGCTACTGTTTTAATTATCCTTTTATCTTATCCTTTGGCTTATATTGTTTCTAAAAGACATCCTTTAATCCAACCCATCTTAGTTTTATTGATTAATGGGACTATTTGGATTAATATGATTTTAAAAACCCAAGCTTTGGTACAAATTTTTTCTTTAATAGAAAGGTTTTTAAATATAAGGATTTTAGAAAGTGATATCGCTATGTTTATTGGTTATATTTACTTATTTTTACCTTATATGTTTGTTTCTATTTATTTGAGTATCGTTAAAATAGATCCTAACTTGGTAGAAGCGGCTAAAGATTTAGGAGCTAACGAAAAACAAATTTTTACCAAAATCATTTTCCCTTTATCTTTACCAGGGGTTTTAGCCGGAACTGTTTTAATTTTATTACAAATAGTGACCAATATTGTTGTTCCTAAATATTTAGGACCTACTACCGTTACTTCTATTAGCGAACTGATTGAAAATACCACCTTTTTAAACGGAGATATCAAAAGTGCTTGTGTAATGGCAGTTAATTTAACTTTGTTAATGTTTTTAATTTTAACTTTTTTTAAAAATAGTAACAAATATAAAGGTAATAATGATTATGCAAAAGAAAAATAAAACTACTTTTTCCTCCCTCTTTTTGGTTTTGATGTTGATCTTTATTTATCTTCCTATTATTTCCTTAATTATTTTTTCTTTTAATGAAAACGAAGGAAGAATCGCATCTTTAGTGCATTTTAACAAATTTGGGCTGAAATGGTATTATAAAATATTTCAAGATAATTCGATTAAATCCGCTATTATCGTTACTTTTCAAATCGCTTTCTTATCGACTTTTTTTGCTACTATTTTTGGCACTTTAGCGGCTATTTCTTTAATGAATTATAAAAAGAAATGGCGTAAAGCGATTTTAAATGTCAACCAATTACCAATCATTATTCCGGAAATAATTAACGCTTTAGCGTTATTTGTTTTATTTAGTTTTGTGGGTTTAACTAGCGGTTTTTGGCGTATGTTATTAGCTCATATTTCTTTTAGCGTTCCTTATGTTTTGGTCACTGTTTACGCTAAATCCTCTACTTTAGATATAGATTCCATCGAAGCCTCTTATGATTTAGGCGCTACGCCTTTGCAAACCATTATCAAAGTAGTTTTGCCGCAATTAAAAGGTTCCATGTTGGCTGGGGCGAGTATCGCTTTTGCTTTATCTTTTGATGATTTTATTATTTCGTATTTCGCTGGTGGAGCAGACTATCAAAATATATCCGCTTATATTTACAGCTTAAAAGGAACCGTTAATCCTACTATTAACGCTTTATCATCTATTTTAATTTTATTTGTGCTAAGTAAAATTTTATTAAATTATTTAAAATTAAGAAAAGACTCTAAAAAACATGAATAAAAAAAAATATCTTTTGGGGGGCGTTTTTTTGATAGTCTTTTTTAGCGTTTTTTATTTAGCACATAAAATGATGAGAAAAGACTCTTCTCATCCAGAAAAACAAACTATTATTTTGTTTAATTGGGGGGAATTTATAGAACCCAGTCTTATCAATGATTTTAACGAAATATCAAAAGAATACGTCATTAAACAAAGTTTTTTTTCTTCTAATGAATTGGCTGTTAATAAAATTAAAGCCGGGGATAAATACGATATAGCTATTTTAAGCGAATACGCGATAGAAAAATTAAACAAAGAAGAACCGACTTTATTGGAAAAAATTGATTACAATAAAATTGATAAACTTAAAGACAAAAAAGAAATAGACGATATATTTACAACAGTATTTAAAGGCGTATATAAAGAGAGAATTCCAGAAGATATAAAACCTTACACTATTCCTTATTTTTGGGGTAATTTAGGTTTATTATATAATACAAAAAAAATAAAAGAATCGGAAATCCCAAATTGGAAAGATTTAATGATGGGTCCGGAAAATAAAATTTCTTTATATAATAATTCTTTTGAAGGACTTTTTATCGGTTTGAAGGCGACTGGTGGGGATATTAAAAACCCTACTTCAGATGACATCATTAAAGCTAAAAAATGGCTATTAGACTTGAAAAAAACCAATAATAAATTATCTTTTGTTACTGATCAACTTCTAGATCAAATGAAAATCGAAGGCGAAGAAAAATACGATATTTCTTTAACTTATTCTGGTGACGCTAGATTCTTAATGAATCAAAATAAGAATTTAAAATTTTATCCTTTTAATGCAGGCGACAAAAAAGAAAGAGGTACCAATATTTGGGTTGATAGCATTGTGTTACCGAAAAACGCGAACACCAAAGGAGCTTATGCGTTCATCAATTTCTTATTGGAAAAAGACAAAATAAGAAAAAACGCCGAATTTATCGGTTACGATTCGCCTTATGAGGACATCTCAGAAGATAGCCGATTAAAGATCGTAATAAATAAAGAAGATCAAATGTATCAATATGATAAAGAAAATAAAAAAGAAATAAATGATTCTTGGAATGAAGTGTACGCTCATCCTAGACCACAAGATAATTATTTATTGTTTATCAATTTATTCATTATCTTAGTTCTGCTTTTATTACCATTTATCAAATCTTTTCGTAAAAAATAGCTTTTTAAAACCAATTTCATCGATTTCTTTTCACCTTATAACAGCAAGAAGAAAATAATGATCTTTATTATAGAAAAAAATATAAAAGCAAATGATAATGATAAAATATATAAATATGATATAATAAGGAAAAGAAATTATTCTTGGAATAGAGTTTATGTCTGTCCGAGACTAGAAGATATCTTTTTATTATGTATGGAATCATTTATTATCTTCATTTTTCTTTTATCCCCATTGATCAAATCTTTTAGTAAAAAATAAAAAGGAGGAATATAATTCATGGAAAGCATGGAATGGATGCATATAGCGTTGCGTTTATTAACTTTAGTGATATTTCTGTTCGGTATAATTTTAATCAGTCAGGCGACTAAAAAAATGATAGAAAAAAATAAAAAAATGTTTGAACACAATAGTAAATTAGCGGAAGAAAATCAAAGATTAAGTAGAGAACATTTGAGAATGGCAGAAGAAAAAAATAAATTATTAGAAAAAAATAATGCTTTATTAGAAGAATTAAACCAAAATTTAAAAAACAAAAAATAATTTGCCCTATAATAAAAAAGGCCCTTTTAAAGGGTCTTTTTTATCTTTATAATATATGTAATAATTTTTTATACCAAAAAAGCTTATATACCAGTTTTTTTAAAATTAGCTAATAATGATTTGGTATAAGGGTGTTGTGGATTATGTAGAATCGCTTTAGTAGAGCCTTTTTCTACCACTTTTCCTCCGTACATAACGATAATATCATCTGCCATTTGAGAAACAACCCCTAAATCATGAGTGATAAATAAAATAGAGATCTTTTGTTCTTTTTTCAATTCATTCATTAAGTTTAAAATTTCTTTTTGCACGATAACATCTAAAGCGGTAGTCGCTTCATCAGCGATTAAAATTTTAGGCTCACAAACTAAAGCCATCGAAATCATAACTCTTTGACACATCCCGCCGGATAATTGATAAGGATAGGATTCCATAATCATTTTGGGATTTTTAATTTTTACTTTATCTAACATTTCTAAAGCTTTATCATAAGCTTCTTTTTTGTTCATTTTACGGTGTAACATTAAAACATCCATTATTTGGTGTTTAATTTTAAAAACGGGGTTCAGACTTGCCATAGGATCTTGGAAAATCATTGCTATTTCGTTACCACGAATTTTCTGCATTTCTTGAGTATTAAACTTAGAAATAACTTGGTTGTTGAAAACAATTTCTCCTTGGTGTATTTTTTGATTGGGCTCAAACAATTGTAAAATAGACATAGCTGTTTGGCTTTTGCCACTACCAGATTCTCCTACAATACCTAAAGTACGTCCTTCTTCCAATTCAAAACTAACCCCTTCCACCGCTTTGATGAAACCTTTTTGAGTTTGAAAATAAGTATGTAAATTATTAACTTTTAATAAACTCATGCTTTTTTGCCATCCTTTTGACTGGTTTTTTTATTTTTAACAGTACAAGCGACAAAATGATTAGGTGACGCTTCATGCCAATCTAGATCTTTTTGACCTGCTCTGTATAAAAAAGAGACTTTATCAGTTTCATATGTAATTTTAAAACGATTTTCTTTTTCTGTTTCTAACTTAGGAATAGCGTTTAATAATTGTTTGGTATAAGGGTGTTGAGGATTTTTAAAAATTTGCTCTGTAGGAGCTAATTCCACTAACTTACCCAAATGCATAACCGCTATACGATCGCTAATATAACGCGCTACTCCTAAATCATGAGTGATAAACAAAAAAGTCAATTGATATTGTTTTTTTAAATCATCTAAAAGGGTTAAAATTTGCTCTTGAATAGAAACATCTAAGGCTGAGACTATCTCATCACAAACGACAAATTTAGGCTTTAAAATCAAGGCTCTAGCGATAGATATCCTTTGTCTTTGTCCACCAGATAATTGATGAGGGAAACGATCATAAAAAGATAAATCAACTCCACATTTTTCCATCATCTGCAAAATCATCTTTTTATATTCCGGATCATTTTTGCTTTTCACCATTTTATGAATCAATAAACCTTCGCCAATAATATCCCCTATTTTCAAATGAGGATTTAAAGACGAAAAAGGATCTTGGAAAATAATTTGTAAGTCTTTTCTCAATAAACGTGTTTCTTTATTGGATAAAAGGGTTAAATCTATTTCCTGTTCGTCGTTATAATAAAAAACATGACCCGAAGTAGGTTTTTCAATTTGTAAAATAGTTTGCCCTAAAGTTGATTTACCTGAACCAGAACCACCCACAACACTTAATGTTTCTCCTTGAAAAACGGCTAAATTAATATTATTATTCGCTTTTAAAACGATATTATTTTTTTTCAAAAAAGCCTTTTTTAAGTCAAAAAATTTAGATAAATTTTGTGTTTTAATTAAAATTTTATTTTTTATCATTTTTTTTCAAATCCTTTTTATTTGTTTAAATAAGACTTAAAACCACGTTTTTTTTATTAAAAAGTAATCTTTTGAAAGGAACCTATTTATCATTCTTTTATTAGAGGAACCAATAATCCTTCTTTTATAATGATTCAGAAATCTTTTGGTTTTTTCGTTCTTTTTCCGATTAATTGGCAAAAAGATTCATTATTCTTGTTGTTCGTTTTTAGGGTCAAAATGTTCCATTAAACCAGAACCTATCAAATTAAAAGATAAACACGTTAAAACGATCACGATGAAAGGTCCTAAAAATAGATGGAAATACCATCTCATATCATTTTTACTGGAACTCAAAATACTGCCCCATTCAGGAATTTGTGGATCTAGTCCTAAACCGATAAAACCTAGTCCTGAAGCGGTTAGAATAGCGGATGACATACTTAAAGTAATTTGAATGATGAAAAAAGACGTTAAATGAGGCAAAACATGTCTAAAAATAATTTTGATATCACTCGCCCCTAACGCTTTAGAAGTTTTAATGAAATCTTTTTGTTTTATTTTCATCGTATTAGCTCTCATCACTCTGATAAAAGAAGGTATACGAGAAATACTTAAAACAATCACTAACGAAGTCATGCTTTTATTTAAAAAGAACATAATGACGATAGCTAAAATAAAGTCAGGGAAAACTACTAAAATATCACATACAAAATTAATCACAGTATCAAAAAATCCTCTAAAATAACCCGCCATAATGCCTAAAAAAGAACCTATTATGCTGCTTATTAAAACAGAATAAAAAGCTATTTGTAAAGAAATTTTAGCTCCATATATCACTCTACTAAATAAATCTCTCCCAGTGGAATCTGTTCCCATCCAATGAGTCCAACTAATTCCTTGTAAGCGTTTGTAAGGCGATACATTCGGATTTTTGATAAAAGAAAAAAAAGGCATCACAAAAGAGAATACAATTAAAAGAGTTAAAAATAAAGAACCAATTAAAATCTTTTTATTGCTTTTGATTGTTTTAAACGTTTTATGAATCGCTTGTGGTATTTTTTTTATTTTTAACATTTAAATTCGATTATCCTTTCTTTGAAAATTTATGTCTTTAAACTTTTTTATTTATACGAGGATCTAATAAAGCGTAAACAAAATCTAACAATAAGTTAAAAAGGCTAATGAATAAAGCTAATAAAATGATGCTACCTTGCAATACTAAATAATCTCTATTCTCGAATGATGAGATGATTAAACTTCCAATTCCTTTAATGTTGAAAACAAATTCAGTAATTATAGCGCCACCGATTAAATAACTAAACATTAATCCTATATGAGCCACCACAGGAATTAAAGCGTTTTTTAAAGCGTATTTAAACATGATGTGATTCTTGGATAATCCTTTAGCATAAGCTGCTTTGATATAAGGTTGTTCTAATGTTTCTTTCATGCTGGTTTGAGTTATTTTAAAAACTGAAACACTCACGACTAAAGATAAACTTAAAACAGGTAAAATCATCGCTTGTAGAGTGTCAAAACCTGATCTAGGCAAATGAAGCATTTTTCCTAAATATAATTGCATTAAAAAAGCGATAACAAAAGTAGGAGACGACATGACAAAGACAGAAAGACCGTTTAAAAGTAAGTTTTTTTTCTTACCTTGCCAATAAGAAGACAGAACACCGAATAAAATACCTAATAAAGAACCAAAAAAAGTGCTCAATAATGCTAATTTAAAAGTGTTATTGAAAGCTTTAAAAAATAATTTTACGGCTGGTAATTTATCATTATAATACGATTTACCGAAATCAAAATGAAAAAAGATTTGCGTTAAGTAGTTGGTAAATTGTTTTAATAAAGACAAATCAAGACCTAATTCAGCTTTTAAAGCTTTTCTTTGTGCTGGGTTGCCGCCTTTCAGACCTGCAATCGCACTAATAGGATCGCCAGGTATTAATTTAACGGTAAAAAAACTTATAAAAATAACAGATATAAAAATCATCATGTTATAACAAAATTTTTTTGAAATGTATTTTATCATTTTTTATCCTCAAAATTATTTTATTATTTAAAAAAGAATGATGGTTTTTAACCCAAATATAAAAATATTTAATTCGGATTAAAACTCATCATTATTTTTTTATGCTACTTTTTTTATTTTTTCCCAATCTATTCTATAAAAAATATCACATGTAAAGTCTTTTATTTTAGAAGATTTTAAGAAATATACTTTTCCTTCGTAAATAGGTATTACATAAACTTCATCATTTAAAATTTGTTGAACTTCTTTTACTAAAGTCGTATATGTGTCTAAATTACTTTCTTTTTGAGCTTGTCTCAATTTAGAATCAATCGCTTCACCTTTGGCTTGGTCTGTTGCATCGCCTTTTTGAATGTGAGGGAAAGCGTATTCAGAATCCTTTAAGAAATAATCGCATAAAGCTTTGTGGCCGTAACCCATTTCATGCAATTCGCCCAATAAAACCATATTGTAGGAAGAAGTAGGTTCTTTCGTTTCTGCTAAAAAAGTATTAAATTCAGCTTCTTCTGTTGTAACTTCAAAACCAGCTTCTCTTAAACTTTCTGCTATTTTATTAGGAAGTTGAGAACTTTCTTTATCGGTGTAACCTAATTTAATTTTTTTATCTTCAGCTGATAAACCGCTTACTATTTTTTTAGCTTCGTCCATATCGTATTTGCGTTTAATTTGTTCATTGTGTCCAACTAAAAGGCTTGGAACGTAAGTATCTAAGGGAGTTCCAGGTAATTGTAAAGCAGAAATCATTGGAGGGAAATTTAAAGCTAAACTTATTGCTTGACGTGCTGGTTTTTTCGTACGTGCTGCATTCATATAAATTTGCGAACCGTAAGCGTTTGTATTTTCTACTATTTCTAAACCTTTAAGCGCTCCGCTAGATATTTTTTCTTTTAAAGTATTAACTTTATCAGAGGAAACATCCGCAGTTAAATCAATTGTACCTGCTTCTAATTCTTGTAAAGTAGTTTCAAATGATTTTTGAATTTTAACCATCAATTTTTTCGGACTTTCTTTGATGGCATCTTTATTCCAATAATTTTCAAAAAGTTCAAAAGACATTTTGTCATCGCGTTCATAATTAACTAATTTATATGGACCCGCACCGACTTTAACACCTTTATCTTGATCAGCTTCAACTTCAGATTTACATAAAATTCTATATCTTTCTAAAACAGAAGTCCACCATAAAAGATCATTTTTAATTGTAACTTTTACGTTTTTATTATCTACAACTTGCAAATCTTGAATCATATCTGAATAATCATTGTTATTGTTGTTTATTCCTTTTTGAAGAGAATATACAACATCTTCAGCCGTTACAGGTTTGTTATTGTGAAAAAAGATATTATCGCGAAGAGTGAAAGTAATTTCTTTTCCTTCTTTATTCCATTTTTCAGCCAACCTACCAACTGTTTTTTTATTAACATTGTCCTCAACAATTAAAGTATCGTGAACGGCTAAATAAAGTTTTTCGGAAGTTGCAGAACTGGAATGTGTTTTGTTAGTCGGATCAAAACCTTTAATATCAGATGCCCAAACCATATTAACAGTTTCTTTCGCCTTCTGATCTGTCCCTTTTCCACGTTTATAAAAATAAAGCGCACCGCAAACTAATAAAACGCCTAATAAAACGCTAGAAACTATAATTACTAATTTCTTATTATTTTTTATTTTTGACATATATAAAAAATGCTCCTTTTTTGTATTATTTAATAAATTACCGCATATCAATATAAATTATATATGTTTTTTTTTTTTTTTTTTTTTTCAAGGGTTTGGAGAAAATTGTTGCATTTTTTTAATTTTTTATGTCTTATCCGCATCAAAAAGGGTTAAAATATTTGTCCAAAAGGGTTGTTGAAGAAGAAAAGACTTATAAACTTATCTCTCAGAAACTTTTCTCATCATATTTACTAAGAGTATTTTCTAAGGACTAAGAGCATCTTCTCAAAATGAACTCTTTTGGTGTCTGCTGAAAACCAAGAAAAACCAGTTATTAACCAACAAAAAAAGCTATGTTTTTACATAGCTTTTTCATTTCTCTCATTGCTTGATTAACTAATGAGTCTTTTATCTTTTTTTAAACCTTTTCTGCAAAGATTTTTTTCAAATCAGGGTTAAAGGTTTTTTCTTTAATCATTTTTATTTCCTCTTTATAAGGAGCGAAACCGTTAATAAAAGGAGTTTCTAATATTTTGGGCAAAGATAAAAAAGAAGGATGATAAATAATATTAATTAAAGCTTCAAAACCGATATTACCGTAACCAATATTTTCATGACGATCTTTTCGACTACCTAAAATATTTTTAGAATCGTTAATATGAAAAACAGATAAATATTCTTGCCCCACAATAGCATCAAATTCTTCCATCACCGCATCAAAGTTATTTTTAATATCATAACCAGAATCAAAAACATGACAAGTATCAAAACAGACAGAAATCCTTTTTTTATCTTCAATCAAAGTAATAATATCTTTTAAATCTTGAAAAGAAGCACCTATTTCGTTTCCTTTGCCAGCCATAGTTTCTAAAGCGATCCCCACCTTTAAACCAGCAGTATTTTTAAAAATTTGGTTGATGCCGGAAGCGATAAATTCTATCGCTTCTCTTTTGTTTTTATGCATGTTATTGCCAGGATGAAGCACCATGCGAACAATTTTCATTTGTTCAAATCTGTATAATTCTTTTGTTAAAAATTCAATCGCGAAAGTTCTTTTCGCTAAAGAAGGGTTGGCTAAATTGACAATATAAGGCGCATGTCCTACTAAATCATTAGGGTCTAAATTATGTTGTTTCATTTGTGCGAAAGTTTCTAATAAGTTAGCCTCTTTCAAATCAGATCTAATAGTGTTTTGCGGCGCTCCAGTATAAATCATAAAAGTATTAGCGTCAAAAGATAAACTTTTTTGTAAAGAACCTAAATACATTAAAGGTTTGTTAAAAGGGACATGACTACCTATTTTTATCATTTTTTTTATCTCTTCTTTTGGAAAAATGAGGGTTATTTTTTTTACCATTTTTATTAGGAAAACTCATTTTATCATTTTTTTTATAAAAATTGTATTTATTGTTGGAAGGGTTCGTTTGATGAGAAGTTTGTTTCTTAGGACGAACTTCTTTTTTAACTTCTTCTTGGAAACCGGTTTTAGTTAAAGTGATATTATGAAAATCAATATCATTAAGTTTTTTAATTTTATCCAAGGAAGTTTTATCTTTCTCGTTATAAATCACTAAAACGTTACCGTCTTTACCCATTCTACCTGTACGACCGCTACGGTGTTGGAAAAACTCTAAATTACGGCTCGGCAAGTCATAATGAATAACCCAAGTGATATCTAAATCTAGCCCTCTAGCGGTTAAATCACTGGAAATAATATATTGATATTTCATTTTTTTAATTTCAGCTATATGTTGTTTTCTTTGTTTAACTGATAAGTCAGAAGAAAAGTTTAAAACATTTAAATTAGCTTCTTTTAAACCTTCATAAACCATAAATTGGTCTTTTTTATGAGAAACAAAAATTAAGGCTAAATAAGGGTTTAAAGTTTTAGAAAAATGCACCAAATTATTGATTCTTTTATCAGAAGAACTTTCTAAAGCGTAATATTTTAAATTTATTTTTTGTTCTGAATTAACATCTAAAAATAAAGATTTACCGAAATATTTATTAATGAAAGGTTTCATTGCGGGCGTGATGGAAGCAGAAAATAATAAGATTTTCGGTCGCCATTTAACCAATAAAGGATCTAACCAATTTAACGATTCTTGGTCAAATAACATATCCGCTTCATCTAACACTAAATAAGCAGCTTTAAAAATGTTTAATTTGTTTAAAGTTTGGGTATATTCGCTTAACTTACTTAAAGTAGTGATTACCACAGGAGGTTGTTTTTTTTCCAAACTAGAGAGTATTTTTTGTTTATCCATTCCACCGTAAAAAATCTTTACTTTAGAATTTTGTTTTTCAATTTCTTTTAACATGTTAAAAACTTGAAAAACAAGCTCATTAGTAGGAACAACTATCACCGCTTGAATCATGTTTTTATTCCAGTCTATTTTGCTTAAAATAGGCAATAAATAAGCATGTGTTTTACCTGTTCCTGTAGGAGCGATTCCTACTAAGTTAAAAGGTTTATCAAACTCCTCAAAAAATTTTTTTTGTATCGGAGTAATAGTTTTAAATTTTAATAATTTTAATTTGTCTTGAAGATAGGTCTGCATTATTTCAACCCTTTCTTTTGTGATAACGTAAATCTTTTTCGTCTTTAAACCAACGAAAATAAAAAAAATAAAATAAAAAGTATTTTTTTAGTGTTTTTCCTTTAAAATATTAATAAATAGATCTTTTTGAGAGATCTAAATAAACAATGAAGAAAAGAGAAATCCATGAAAAAAAACAATAAAAAAAATTCCGCCAAAACTAAAAAAAATAATAAAACACCAATGGTAGTTAAAAAAACTAAATTGTTTACTGTTACTAATTTAGTGATTTTGCTAGCTATCTTAGTTTTTTCATTGGTTCCTATTTTAGCCATTTATGAATTTGTGACAAAAAAATAAGGATCAGTTGGAAGCGATTAATATATCAAACCAATTAATCATCAACCCGATTAAGAACCAAAACGATTAAAAACCTAAGAACCCAAATAAAACATATCTTTTTTAAGACATCTCTTCTTTTTTAAAAAAATTAACATAAGACATAAAAAACGAGCTTTTATTTTAAAAGCTCTTTTTTATAGGTATTGCTTTCAAGGTCTTCATAAATAAGTTGTAAAAGCTTATTGTTGAACTTATATTGTTTATTATCGTTTAAAGAAGAATATTCTTTAGTTAATTCAATTGCTTCGTTAATAATAATTTTATGAGACAGTTTTTTTTCCATTAATTCGAAAGTAGCTAAACGAATAATAGCTTTATCAACTTTATTCAATCTATCTAAAGTATAATCGTATAAGTTTTTTTGGATGATATTATCAATTAAAACAATATTATTAATCAATTGTTCAACAAGAACGATTTTTTCGTTAATATTAGGGTTTTGGACTTGAAGTTCATTGTGGTAAAAATCATATTGGTATAAATTATTAATGATTTTAACCCTTAGTTCTTTCATCTTTTTAGGAGACATATATATTTGGTGGTAATGCAAATTCGTTTGTGGATTTATCATTGCTTTTTCAACAAAGCTTCTTCTAAATTTTTACCCACTTGTTCCCAATTAACAACATTATAAAAAGCTTCTATATAATCTGGGCGACGATTTTGATAATTTAAATAATAAGCATGTTCCCAAACATCAATTCCTAAAAGAGGAGCACCTAAGTTTAAAACCGTATCTTGGTTAGCTGTACTAACTACTTCTAATTTCTGGTGGTGGTTTAAAATTAACCAAGCCCAACCGCTACCAAAAACAGTTTTTGCTTTTAAAGCCATTTGGTCTTTTAAATTTTCGACACTCTGATAATCACGTTCCATCCAGTCTTTTAATTTACCAGTAGGTTGAGTACCATTATTAACTCGTAAAGTTTGCCAAAAAAAGGAATGATTATAATGTCCGCCGCCATTATTTCTAACAGCTGTTCTGGCTTCTTCAGGCACTAAAGATAAGTCTTTTAATAAAACCTCTAAATCAGCGTTAATTTGTGGATGTTTTTCTAAAACAGCATTTAAGTTGTTGACATAAGCTTGATGATGTTTTTGATGATGTATTTCCATCGTTTTAGCATCAATGAAAGGTTCTAAAGCATCATAAGCATAAGGTAATTGAGGTAATTGATATTTTTTCATAATCTTGATCCAAATTCTCCTTTTTTAAATTGACCAATTTCTTGGTAAAGATGTAGTTGACTTTTAAATGATAGCATAATAAAAGTTTCTTCATTAAACATTATAACACTTTTATAAGTGTTAAAAAGGGGTAATTAAGGAAAGTAGGAGTTTCTTTTGATCAAAAGGTTTAAAACTCTTTTAAAACCTTTTTAAGATCGATAAAAAGAGGTTTTTTCATAAAGAATGTTAAAACCATTTATAAAGAAAGTTTGGACTAATTTAATAATTATCAATAATAACAATAATTTATTAATTTAGTCCAAAGTTATCTTTCATCCGCTCTTTTTATCTATGGAAAAAACTTTCTTTTCCTTATTTAGTGAAAAAATGTTTATCTACTTCATTGATCGCGATGAACCAATGATGCAACATTTCGTGATATAAACTAAAGCTTGGTTCGTTAGCGCTCGTTTGAAAACCAATTTGGTTCTTGATTTGGTTACTAACGATATCTATCCTTTTTTTAGTTAAAAAATAGGCTTCATTAGTTTGAGCTTTTTTATAAAATAAAGCTCCTCCTAAACCACCTATTGAAAAAATTAATAAGTACAGAAAAATCTTTTTAAAAAAGATAAAAAACATATATTTTTTTAGTTTCTTTCTAGTTGAGGTTCTTAAGGATATTATTTAATTTCTAAAGATTTCAAGCCCGCTAGGTTCAATAAACTCCAAGGTTTGTTGAAATGAGGGTGGAAAAAGAAATCTACAAACGCTAATTCATCAATAGTCATATTTTTTTGAATACATACACTTAAAGTGTTCATTTTTTCTGTTAAATCAGCGTTAGATAAAATTTGTCCGCCTAAAATCTTACGTGTTTCTTTATCGAAAACTACTTTTAATAAAGCTGATTCATAATCCGGCATAAATTCAGGTCTGTTAGCATCTCTGATTGTTACAGCAGCATAATTTAAACCTAACAATTTAGCGACATTTTCAGTTAAACCAGTAGAAGAAATATTTAAATCATAGATTTTAATACCACTAGTGCCTTGAGTACCTAAATATTTATGTTTATTTTCTTTAATATTCATCCCTATTAAAGTTCCCATTCTAACAGCGTTAGTCGCTAAAGGAATGTATTTAGATTCTTGGGTTGGGTTATAATAAATATTAACACAGTCGCCACAAGCATAAACATCTGGATTAGAAGTTTGCAAGTATTCGTTAACTACTAAAGCACCGTTAGGAGATGTTTTTAAACCATGGCTCACTAATTTAGTATTTGGAATGAAACTAATACACATAATAACCATTTCTGTTTCAAAAACTTCTTTATCAGTGTGGACGTGAGTAATTAACCCATTAGCAGTTTCTAATTTAGAAACTCTTTGTCCTAAAGCCAATTTAACGTTATTTTCAGTAAAAGCATCTTGAGCTAAATCAGTAAATTCTTTATCTAAGTATTTAGACATGATTCTTTCTTCCGCATCAATCAACACTACTTCTTTACCTTGATGAGAGAAAGATTCCGCTAATTCAACGCCAATATAACCAGCACCCACAACAGTAATTTTTTTAATGCCAGAAGCGTATTCAATAATTTCGTTAGCGTGAGCATAGTTTTTGGATAATAATAAATTTTTAGAATCCATTCCGTCTAAGCGAGGAATCACCGGCCAAGAACCAGTGGATAACACTAATTTATCAAAACGATCCACAAACTCTTCGTTAGTTTTTAAGTTTTTAACTACGATTTCTTTTTTATCGAAATCTACTTTTAAAACTTCGTGCTCTAAATTAACATTAGCGCCCATTTGCGTTAATTCATCTGGGTTGGAATAAAATAACCCTCTTCTATCTTGAACAACTCCCCCAATATACAAAGCTATTCCACAAGAAAGAAAGGAAACTGTGTCGTTTCTCTCATAAACAGTTACATCAACATCACTATAATTTTTTTTAATGGTTTTAACCGCAGCAGTTCCTGAATGAGTACACCCTATAACAATAACTTTTAACATGAAAAACCTACCTTATAATTATTTTTATTGAAAATCACATCTTAATTTGTTTTATATCGTTTATTGCTTCCTAAAAAATCTTGCACAACAAAAATAAATAACATTTAAAAAACTTTTACATAATAATTATATCATAATAAAAATATATTCAAATATTATATAATCTATCCTTATTATAACATATTTTGGTTTTAAACCTAAACTTAAATCATTTATTCTTCTGGTAATTTTTCGATAATCATTTCATCCTTAAACTTTTTCAAAATAGTTTTATTAATTTTCACTCTTTTGGCAAAATCATCTTGAGTGAATAATTTCTCTTTACGGTTCATCACAATATTATCCGCCGCTACTTGTCCTAAACCATCAATAGCCACAAAAGGCATTCTTAAATATTTACCCTCTTCAATCACAAATTCGTTCGCTTCTGATTTATTCAAATCAATCGGTAAAAATTTATAACCTAATTGCACCATTTCATAAGCACTTTTTAAAGTATTAATACGACTTTGTTCTTTCACAGTGATTTCCTTTTTAACGGTTTTTTTCATAGTGATTTGCCCATCATCGGGATTTTTATCTGCTTTGCGCAATTCTTTCTCAATTTCGGGCGCTGTTTTCAACATGACATTATAATCAAATTGATCGGCTCTTTTGGAGAAATAACCACTATAGAACAATAAAGGATGATTGACTTTAAACCAAGCGATCCTCATTGCCATTAAAACATAAGCCACAGCATGCGCTTTCGGGAAAAGGTATTTAATTTTGGTTAAAGATTTTAAATACCATTGAGGTATTTTAGCTTCTACGGGAGAAATTAATTTTTCCCATTCTTGGGGATGAGTATGTGGTTTACCTTTGCGGACAAACTCCATGATATCAAAAGCTCGCAAAGGATCAACACCTTTTTCGATTAAAGTATTCATAATTTCATCACGACAAGCGATTACTTGATCAAAAGAAATTTTTTCCTTAATATCTTCTTGGAAATCGCCTTTACCTGCTAAAATATCTTTCGCATTTTGGGTCCAAACATTGGTTCCGTGCGATAAACCCGATACTTTTACTAAAGTAGCGAAATTAAAGGTTTTTTTCTCTTTGTCATAAATATCTTTTAACATCGCGATAACGAAATTGGTACCAAATTCGGGCACAGCGATAGAAGTTTTATTCGGTTCTTTATTAGCGAATAATTCGTATACTTTAATATCATCTAACGGAATATCTTGGTAACGATCAAACGGGAATAAAGTAGGATTTTTTTTCACATAATCCATAAAAAACTTAATTAACATCGGATCATCATGCCCTAAAATATCCATTTTAAATAAATTATTTTCAAAAGAATGGTAATCAAAATGAGTCGTTTTCCATTTAGATTCCGTATCATCAGCTGGATACTGAACTGGCGTAATTTCATAGATTTTATGCCCTTTAGGAACAACTACGATTCCCCCTGGGTGTTGCCCTGTGGAACGTTTCACCCCTTCAATCATCGTGGATCTACGGCTAATTTCGGAAACACGTATTTCCTCATCCAAGCCTTTATCTTTGACAAAGCCTTTCACATAACCATAAGCGTTTCTTTTCGCTACGGTTTGGATAGTTCCGGCTCTAAAAACGTGTTCTTCCCCTAATAACTCTTTAATATAATCATGGGCTTTACTTTGGTAATCTCCCGCGAAATTTAAATCGATATCTGGGGTTTTATTGCCTTCAAAACCTAAAAAGGTTTCAAAAGGAATATCTTGCCCGTTTTTACTAAAATTAACGTGACATTGAGGACATTTTTTATCCGGTAAATCATAGCCAGAATAAGTATGTTCTAAAATATCATAATCATTAGGATCATCTTTTTTAACGTATTTTTGGTATAAAGGGTTTTGTTTCTCTTCTTCAGTCATTTTCATCACGGTGTATTGACATTTTGGACAACGATAATGTGGTCTTAAAGGGTTTACTTCTGTAATTTCTAATACATTAGCGATAATAGAAGAACCAATAGAACCACGAGAACCTACGGAATAACCATCTTCCATGGATTTTTTAACTAATAAATAAGATAAATAATAAATAGGAGTAATACTTTGGTTAGCGTCTTTTTGACTATCATCTCCTAAAATACTTTTCAACTCTTTATCGATTCTTTCTTGAATTAAAGGGTGCACTATTTTGCCGTATAAAGCTTCAATACGCGTCGTAATTAAAACCTTCATTTCTTGCTTAATACTAGGAACCTTTAAATTTTGGGCAAAAGTATCATCTTGCAGAGAAAACAACTGTTTCGGGAAAATTTGAATTTTATCGATTTGTTGGTTTAATAAATGAGGATTATTAATCACTAAATCTTTTCTTAATGCTGCATCTTCGATAAAACTAAAAGCGTCCAACATTTCTTGAGTCGTTAATAAATGATTATCCGGTAAATTTTCAGAGCTAAATTTCGATAATTTATGTAAACCACCACCAATTAATTTAGCGTTGATATACATTTCACGATAAATTTTTTCATACGGATGCAGATAATGAACATCTCCGGTCGCGATAATTATTTTACCTTGTTTTTTGGCTTCATTAATAATTTTTAATAAAGTGTTTTGCACGATAGCCAGAGCGTTAATCTCCGGATCATCGCCACCTAAATCATAAATGACATGTTTATAGGCGTTAAGAGGTTGAACTTCGATATAATCATAAAAAGCGATTGCTTCTGCTAAATCTTGTTCACTCTTGTTTAAAGCTGCCTCAAAAACATTACTATCAAAACAACCACTACCCACTAATAAACCTTCACGATGTTGGTTTAATTTAGATTTCAATAAACGGGGTTTTTTATAAAAATCTTGTGTTAAAGCGTCACTAATTAAATAAAATAAATTTTGGTAACCAGTTTGGTTTTTCGCTAAAACATTAATATGATAAGATCTTTCAAACAAAGTATCAGCCGTCCCTTTTAAATCATAAAAAGTCAGTACTTCTTGTTCTTCTAATTTCTTCATCATTTCGATATAAACCAAAGCGGTAGTTTCGGAATCGTATAAAGCTCTGTGACTATGTCCTTCTAAAGTTGGTTTAGCTTTAAAAACTTTCGCCAATCTTTTTAAAGAAAAAAACTTTAAAAATTGGTTGAAATATTTTTGCGATAAAGGCATAGTATCTATCACAGGTTGAGGTTCATAAACAAGACCTAATCTTTGCACGTTTTCCAATAAGAAACCCATATCAAAAGAGGCGTTATGAGCGATTAAAGTATAACCTTTCGCAAACTCTAAAAACTGCGGCAAAATAGCATCAATAGTGGGTTTGCCCTCTAAATCTTGGTTCGTAATCTGAGTAATTTCTTGAATTCTCGGGTTTAATTTGGTTTGCGGATTCACTAATTCATCAAACATTTCCTCTGTGATTTTACCGTTTTCAATTCTCACAGCCGATATTTCAATAATTTTATCTCTTATTTTCGAAAAACCAGTGGTTTCTAAATCGAAAACAACGTATTTATGGTTTTTTAACGTAAAATCAGGGAATTGGGGATATTGTTCTTGGTTAGTGATATAAAGGGGGGTTTCTGCGATAAAATCGAATTCAGCCCCTAAAATAGGTTTTATTTTTTTACCACGTAGATGTTTTTCTATTTCTGGAAAAGCATAAACTCCGTTATGATCGGTGAACGCGATGGCTTCATGACCCCATTTTTCCGCTATATCAAGATAATCTTTCACACTTGTGACCGCATCTAAATTAGACATTTTCGTATGCAGGTGAAATTCAATTCTTTTTTGCTCCGGATAATCATCTTTTCTTTGGTACATCAAAGGCACATGATCGAGGACTTGATATTTAGGAGTCCCATTTTTAGGAGTAAAATTAAAATAGTATTCTTGGTTTTTAGCGTTAAAATCAACAAAAGTCTCTATTTCTACTAAAACACCTTCTTGAAAATCTTTTTGAATTTGGGAGTAAGAAGCATTAGTTTTACCTTTATAACTTTGGTTGAAAAAGCTTTTATATTCGATAGCATCTTGTTTGGTTTCAGGATCTACTAAAAAAAACTTCACTAAAACGCTTTGGTTATTTTTAATAGGTAATTCGGTCATTTGTTGCACATAACCTTTAACCCTAAATGCAGGATTATTTTGTTTAAAGGTTTTTAAAGCGCTGTTTTTAACCGGAATATCTTTAAAAGATATTAAAGGTAGTCCGTTATGTTCCCATTGTTGCTGTCTTTTTTCAGCCATTATATCACCTTTATTAAGGAATTGGTAAAAACATTGGTGTTCTTCTGCAAATAATTTTTGCAAACTCGGTAGCAGATCCAGTTGAGTCAGGGTGTTTTTTAAATAAGGAGGAAAATCAAACTCACAAGTTTTCTTCTCTACATCGATCAAAGGCGTTTGATCCAAAATCTTATATATTTCGTGTTCCTGCTTTTGAGCGATAATATGGATTAAATTAATTTTAAATTTTTCTTCCGAAGTTAATTCATCTTTCTCCAGATTATTAAAACCACCTATAGTAGGATCTTTTAACTCTGATAGAGTTAAAAGATCTGGATATTCCGGTATAAAATCTAAAGCTATGCCATAACGGTGGAGAAAAAAAGTGTTTAATTCCTTTAAAATATCAGTTCGATGGAAATATTTTAAAAGAATTGGATTTAAGCGAAAGATAGCTTTTTTATCTTCCCAAGAAATGGTCGGCGTGGTATTGAAAAGATCAAAAAAAGACTCGTTAGATAATTCTTTTTTCTGTTGCAGAATATATTGGAATTGTTTTTCCCAGACTTTCTCATCTTTTAAATGGTTAAAATGATGGAATTCATAACGCACATCAAAAGACATGTTTTTCACGCCTTCTTTAGTGTAAGTGTCAAAAAAAACTTGTAAACTTTGACGGAACTCATCTAAAAGCACAGCTTCAGCAGGGAATTCTTCCGCGGTCACAAAAAAGGTCCAACTAATGCGGGACGGATCTACCAATACTTCTTGTAATTGAAATTGTTGTAATTCGGGGTTTTTTAAGGTTTGGAGAAATTCTTCGAACTTATGAGACATTTTTTTACTCTTTTTATTTTTAAATTTTAAAATCAGTGGGAGATATAAAAAAGAAAAACACATGAATTTCATGTGAATATAAGGAATAAATATTATTTTGTTTGGTACTGATGATCGGACTTGAACCGATATGAGTTTAACCTCGTTTGATTTTGAGTCAAATGCGTCTGCCAATTTCGCCACACCAGCATACATTTTAATTATAACATAATTAAAAATATTCTGAATCTTTTTTGCAAAAGGTTTTTTTCTTAAAAAAATAATCCTACTTATTAATGGATAATATATATTCTAAAAGAGAAACTTTTTAGGCTTCTTAATAATTTTAAAATAAAAAGATTGATTTGTCAATGTTTTTTTAAAAAAGAGAGTCTCTTTGAGAGACTCTCTTTTTCAAGATAATTCACACAACGGGTTTTTCATTATTCTTTTTCTTTTTATAAAAAATATTTTATTCTTGATATCTATACATCCTACAAACGGCATTATTGCGTTCGCGTTTTCTGATTCTTTGTCCTTTTTGATTGTATTCGTATGTATTTTCTAATAAATTAAAATTTTTCTTTGGTTTGGTACAAATACCTTTTTTATTATAAGTCGCCATTCCTTGGTACAATTTTTTAATTTTTTGTCCTTTTTCGTTATATTGATAACTATAAGTGATCGTATAAGCTTGATCTGTGTGCCAGAAATGAAAGTCCGTTTTTTTAACCAATTGGCCTTTTTGGTTATATTCAAACTCTTTTTTAACGACTTTATTATGGTCTAAAAGACGTACTAATTGGTTTTTATCGTTATAATGATAAGTAAAAAAATCTAATTCCTTATTATTACCATATTTATCGCCATAACTTTTAACCAATTGACCTTGAGCGTTATATTCGTAAAAATAATTGTTTAAACCAGCTTTATATTTTTTTCTCACTAACAAGCCTTGTTCGTTATACTTATAAAACGCTAACATAACGTTATATTTATCCGTCTTCATAACGGGTTTATTTAACATAATATTAGGTTGATAAACATCATTTTCTACTTCTTGTTCTAAGTTAGCTTGATAAACTGTTTGACAAAGAGGTTGCAGAAGATTAGACTTTTTAGAAGGTTTTTTCTTACGAGAAAAACCTTGTCCTTTCTGTTCAACAGTTAAGGAAGAAGGAGAAACTGGAGGAGAAAAGATATTAATATTTTTTCTGATAAGACAATATAACCCTAAACAGACACACGACAGAAAAACACTTTTACGAAATAAGAAAGAAAATATTTTTTTAGGAATCGACATTTTCATTAATGATTTACTTTTTCTAATGGAATTTTTTTGGCCTAAGCCATCTTTTATTGTAATGAAAAAAACTTTTTTTAATGAACGAAATGAATGATAAAAACAAAAAAGAAAAAATTTTTAAAAAGAAAGAAATTTCTTTAGGTTTTAATTTAGTTCTCAAGATGTCTTTTTCCAGAATCTTTCTTTATAAAACGACCTAAAAAAGGTCTTTTTATAAAGAAAGAGGGTTTTATCCTTTTCATATGATTTTCACTGTTGAGAAATACTTTTACCTGTTATAATGAAAATAGATTTGTAAATATTTTATCCATTATAAAATCAAAATTATATAATAATAGAAAGGTAAAGATAAAAACAAAGGAGATTTCGGTCTACCTTTAAATATAAATTATTATTCATATTTTTTTGTTTTGTTGATTAACTTTTATCAAAAAAAATATTTTTTTTGATAAACTAATTCTTTTTTTAAATTATATTTTTTCTCACCTTATTTTTCAAAACCAACTGATAATAATAGAAAGGTAATAAAAATATATGAAGGGCGATGATTCCCAATCTTCCTTGAAATATAAATTATTATTATTAATGTTTTTGGTGATTCTTTTCTTTTTAGTAATTTTATTTTGTTATCAACAATATAATAAAAGCGCTGTTAACGATGCTACCAAAACAAAACCATTAATAAAAAACAAAGTAGATACTTTAAAAATAACTTTCCCTCAAAAAGATAATGTCTTGATCGAAATAGAACCAACCACTTATAGAGTTATCAGAATACAATTATCTGAAGGTCAACTTTTTCAATTCGATAAAAATAACAAGTTAATCCTGCCTTCCGAGGATAAAACGCCTTTATTAGACCCTAATGAAACTACTCAAAGTTTTAGTTCAGAAAATGTTCTTCCTAATGAATCTTTTTTTGACAAAAACGGTATTATTAGTTTTATAATTGATGTCAAAACAAAAACTCTCCAAGAGTTAACTATTTACGAACAGAAAAAGAAAAACGTCATTAATTACGAAATCAAAAGCGGTCAAGCTTTAACTAAAACCATCTTTTTTGATAAAAATAATTTTATTGAATATGATTTAAAGAAAAATAAACTACAAAAGATTTCTTTCCAAAAAGAAGGGAAAGAACCTTTTGTAGTTCATTTCAATGAAAAAAACGAAGCCATTTATAAAAATGATCCTGCTTATGTGAAAGAAATAACAGAACCAAACATTAAGAGTAAAACCATATCATCTACATTTTTCCCCGCGAAAGAAACAGATCCTCTCTTAAAAGAAGAAATGGAATGTGAAATAAACCCTAACAACAATAAATTAACCAAATTCATTAACCCTGTGGAAACTATCACCTTTGACGAAGAAACAGGCTCAGAATTAAAAAGAGAATTTTTTTGTAATAAAAATTATGGGCAAATTATTATTGAAAGAAATATCAAAAATAACGCTATTGCCTCTATTAGAACTATTATGTCAGATCCATTCGATTTAGAAGGGGAGGATAGTATCTTTAGTTGGACCTTAGATCCAAAAAATCAATTAATATTCATGGATCCAGTAAAAGAAACAAAATTAAAATCTCGTGATAGTGAAGAAAACAAATGGATTTTTGAATTGCCTTGTGAAAAAAACTTTATAATAGATCCTAAAACAAGAAATATTCTTTCTTCGCAAAATTTAATGGAACAAAGAAAAATAAAGTTGGATTATAGTTCTCACTCTTCTTTTGAAAATGTTTTTTTATTTACTATTTTTTAAAAAAATAAATAAAAAAAACACCCTTATAAATAATTAAAAAGAGCTA